>ONWJ01000007.1 GCA_900321535.1 uncultured Erysipelotrichaceae bacterium | reverse complement strand
TCTGGAATTTTGCTAAGCAACGGCATCGCGTATTTCTTCATGACGGGGAGCTCATAAGAAAGCATGGAGTTATAAACATAATCGCAGCCTTCTTGGGTATCATAGATCCAACGGAACTCGCCGCGTCTGACGCTTGGCCACATCAAGATGGTCTCTTCGGCCGATGCGTTACGGAATTTGAAGTCACGAACGATACGTCTGATCAAACGAAGATCGGTAAGGGAGACCGGGGTGTGGTCATCCAAGTTCATCTGAGCTTGTGGGGAGATAAAGATTTTGAACTTCGCGGACTTTGGAATGTCGATGGTCATGCGATCGTTGAGAGCGTGGATGCCTTCAATGATGATTGGTTCATTCTTTCCGATGCGAAGGGTTCTTCCTTCAACGCGATGCCCAAGTTGGAAATCAAATTTCGGAAGGGTGACGGTTTCGCCGTTGATAAGATCGAGCATGTTCTGGTTGAACAAAGCGATATCCAAGGCTTCGATGGATTCAAGGTCTGGTTTGCCATCCTCATCCATTGGGACTTTGGATTTATCTAGATAATAGTCATCCAAAGAAATACGGACTGGTTTGATGCCACGGCTAAGCAATTCGATGCGGAGACGGTTGGCGAAGGTGGTCTTGCCAGAGCTCGATGGCCCAGCGATGCAGATCAAGGAGATTTGATCGATATCGTCTTCGATGCGTTGGCCAAGTTCGCAGAGCATGCGGTTGTGTCTGGCTTCATTCAGGTTGATGAAGTCAATCGTGCCGGAACGCTCGATTTCTTCGTTGATGGCAGCGACGGTGTGAGAGCCAACAATCTTTGCCCAGGCATGCGATTCTTTGAGGGTGCGGGAGAAGGTAGGCGCATCTTTGAAGGCTGGGATTTTGCCGCCTTCCTCAGCTCTTGGATATTGAAGTAAAAGGCCTGGGGAATAAAGACGGATGATGAAATCTTTCAAATAGCCGGTAGAAGGAAGCATGCGGGAATACATGTAATCCATATATTCAGCGCAGGAATAAAGGTGAGCGGTCTTCTCAGGGCGATACTTGAGCATTCTTAATTCATCGTCGAGGCCGTGCTCTTTGTAAAGTTGGGCCGCTTCTTCGCGAGAAAGGATGTGACGAACGAGGGGGTAGTCCGCTTTGATGATGTTGTTGACTTCCTCTTTGATGGTTTCGAGCATCGCGTTATTGGCAACGCGGTCCCCATCGACAATGTGGATGGCGACAGAACGGGAAACGTTATAAGCGAATCTGATCTTTAATTCTGGATAGCGTCTAGCGAACGCCATAGCGACGACGTAACGGAGCGAGGCTTCATAAACTTTGACTGCTTCTGGGTCGGTCAGGTCAAGCATCTCGACTTCAGCGTCAGCAGAGATAGGATAAGTAAGCTCGCGAAGACGATGGTTGACGCGTTCGCAGATGAACTTTCTTTCTTCTTGATGATAGCCAAAGTCATTCATGGCCTCGGCCATCACGACTTTGTGATCATACTCTCGGCGGATGCCGTTGCACGTGATAGCGATTTTCATAGTTGTGGGACTCCTTTGTTGCGTTAAAGCCCGATAATATACTTTGAAAGCGGTTACATTGCAAGAAACAACTACATTTTTTACAAATTTGGGATCGGAAGGGCTATTGCCTATATATTATGAGGCAAGAACAGCATTTCAAAAAGGAAACTTAAGGGTAAAAAATCTTTGGTAAAAAGGGGCTTTCTTTTTTTAGACATAAGGTACAATGTTGGGAAAATAAGCGAGGCAAAAAATGAAAAAGGTTCTTGTCGTTGTAGACTTCCAAAACGATTTCGTGGATGGTCCGTTTGGCTTTCCAGGCGCGGAATCTTTAGAACCGGTCATTACGAGTCTCGTGAAATCCTATGAGCGGGCTGGACAGGATGTCATCTTCACCAAAACCGTTCATCCCAAGAACTATTTAGAAACCAAAGAAGGGAAAGAGGTTGGCGTTGCTTTCTGCATCGCTGGCAGCGGTGGCGAGGAGTTTTATGGTGGCATCAAGCGTCTTGCTAGCCGTCATGTCATTTTTGAGAAGAACACCTTCGCTTCGGCTCGTCTAGAACAATACCTCTTCTCCCATCCTCATGATGAGGTTGAATTCTGCGGCCTTGATCTCGCTAACTGCGTCCTCGCTAACGCAGAAGCCTTAAGAAAGAGTTGCCCATCCGCGAAAATCAGAATCTTGTGCAAAGCCTCAGGCTGCGCCGATCCAGCCATGAAAGAGAGCGCGTTGGAAAAAGCCAAAGCGGCTCAAATCGAGATTGTGGAGTAATCCGACAGGGTTTTGCAGGGTTTTTCAGTTTTCTTTACATTCGCATTTTGCTCCAACCATCTGGGCCAGTTTCTCCTCCAGATGGTTTTCTTTTTGTATTGAAAGCGCCTAAAAATATCGCGCACAAGCGTTAATGCGCGTATAATCTACGCGTATGAAGGTTTTGGATTGGTACAACAACACTACGGAGATGAAGAAGAACCTGTTCCTTCTGACCATCATCGGGTTATTAGGCCTTGCTGTGACCTCCATTTTCTTTTTCATGAATAATCCTGGTGTTCCATTCGGTTGGGCGCTTGGAACCATGATCGAAATCATTTGCTATATCACCATCGCGAAAGGGACATCATTCCTTCTTGATCCGAACAAATTGAACCGGAAAAGAAGTTTGCTAGCCCCTTTGTTTATGATTCTGAGACTTCTTCTTTACGCCGGCGGCCTCGTCCTTGCGGCATTCGCGACTTATCGCTGGGGAAGCATGTCCAGCTCCTATTTGAACTTCTGGGCTCTATTTGCCGGATATATGCCTCTCCCCGCCTTGTTGCTCTTCACGACCATTTACCGCTTGAAAAAACAGCCAGCTGAGACCAAACCAGCAGTGGAAGAAAAAGAAAATAAGGACGCGGAAGAAAATGATTGACGTCACAAGATTCTATTCCAACCCGCTGCAGGACATGATCGACCGCTTCGCCAATACGGATTGGTCGCATCCTTCGATTTCAGGACCCGTCATCTCCTCGCTGATTATCATGGCTCTTGTTGCCGTGCTTTTCATTATCATCGGCATCATGGCGGCTCGTCATGATCCGCTTAAGCCAAGCAGAGGCTTGCTTTTATTGGCCGAGACATTCGTCGACTGGGTGGAGAATTGGACCCGTGGCATCATGGGCAAGAATCCGCGCAGCTGGCCAGGCTATTTCCTTTGCTTATTCACCTATTTATTCCTGAGCTTCATTTGGTCCATCACTGGACTCCCATCCACCATCGACTATCTTTTGATTCCGTTCACCCTCTCCACGGTTATGTTCATTTTGATTCAAGCCACTGGGCTTCGTTATCAGAAGTGGCGGTATTTCCATCGCTACATCGAACCGGTTCCGATTTGGCTGCCGATCAACCTCATCACCATGTGGACGCCTTTGATCTCGACCGCTCTTCGTATGTTTGGTAACTGCTTAGCAGGCTCGGTCGTCATCGGACTTGTGAACTGGGGTTTCAAGAACCTTTCATTCAACATCTTCTCCTTTATGGGAGGAGACATCAATGGACCCGCAGGCATTTGGCTTGGCCCAGCGCCGATCGCGGTTCTCAATCTCTATTTCGCCTTATTCTCCGGGTATATTCAGACCCTGGTTTTCGCTTCTTTGTCGGCCGTTTGGATCGGGCAGGAAATGCCAGAAGACGACCCGATGGGAACCGATCGCCAGGTCACCCGTGGGGAAAAGGTAGCAAAATAAAAATCCATTAGGAGGTCAATACAATGGGTTTGATTCAGAATTTGCCATTATTGGCAGAGTCCCTTCAGGGACAACTCGGCGCGATCGCCATCGCCGCCGCTATCGCCGTCTTCACCGGCGGATTCTCTTCTTTGGGCGAATCTTGGATTTGCTGCCACGCCATCGACGGCATGACCCGCAATCCAGAGCAGCAAGGGAAGCTTCAATCCACGATGATTCTCGCGGTCGCTCTTGATGAATCCTGCGCGATTTACGCTTTGATCGTCGCCATCATGATCATCTTCGTCCTTGGCTCAAAGATCGCTTAAGGAATGATTTCAAGCTACGGAGTGAATCCACCAAGATGAAACGTCGCAGTTTATTCATCGTTGCCCTGACTTTCTCCGCAGGCTTGCTTTCGTCTTGCCAAGGGTCGCCATTTTCTGAAAGCGACTTCAACAGCAAACTCTTCCCCAATGGGGTTTGGGATCTCGTCATCCAACTTGCCGCGTTTGTCATTCTTCTCGTCATCGTTTTCTTCCTTGGCTACAAGCCATTAAAGAAAATGCTCGACCGCAGAAAATCTTACGTGCAAGGGCAACTAGATGAAGCGGAGAAGGCTAAAAAATACGTCTCCGAAGCAGAGGTCCTAGCCAAACAAGAAATCCAAAAAGGAAAGGAAGAGGCAACCGTCATCATCGCAGAAGCCAAAGCCCAAGCCAACGCCGAAGCCACGGCCATCATCAACGAAGCCAAAGCGCAGGCTAGCGCAAGGCGACTTGCCGCGGATGAAGAAATCCGCCTCGCTCAGGAAGCGTCGAAACAAGAAATCCGCCAGGAGATCATCGACGTCGCCATGCAAGCGAGCAGCCATGTGCTTGGCAGGGAAGTCAATTCCGAAGATGATCAGCGCATGATCGATGAGTTGCTGCAATCCTTAGACGGAGGGAAATAAGCATGAACGACCTGCCTTCTAGTTACGCTCAAGCCTTATTCTCTTTGTGCAAGGACAAGGCAACACGAAAAGCCTATGCGGAGGTTTTGAAATCCCTACGCGATCTTTTCAAGCAAGAAAAAGACGTGATGGTTTTCCTTTCCTCGCCTGATTTCAGCGAGGAGGAAAAGATGTCCGTTTTGCAAAAAACCTTGCAAAACCAGGATAAACTTACCCATCTTTTGCCCTTTATGCGCACGGTGATCTCGCATCATCGCATCTCGTCTTTTTCTAGTATCGTCGATGCTTATGTCTCTTTGGTCAACGAAGAGCTCGGCATCCTAGAAGGCTATGTTTATTCCTCATCCAAACTCACCCCAGCTCAACTCGATGCTCTGCAAAAAGGCTTTTACAAAAAGCTTGGCAAAGAGGTTGTGCTCAAAAACATTTTAGACCCCACGTTGCTAGGCGGCGTGAGGGTCGCCCTCAATGGGAAGGTCTATGATTCTTCCGTCAAAGGAAGACTCGAAGAACTTCATCATCATCTCAACCAAGGAGGCAACTCGTTATGAAAATCGACTCCAAAGAAATCGCTTCTTTGATCAAAGCCCAAATACAAGGCTATGAAAGTCGCTTGGAAGCCAAAGACGTCGGAACCGTTATCTCGGTAGGGGACGGCATCGCTCTTTGCTATGGCCTAGAAAAAGCCATGCTTGGAGAACTTCTTGTTTTCCCAAATGACGTATATGGCATGGTCATGAACCTCGACCGCGAAGACGTCGGGGCCGTTTTGCTTGGCTCTGACCGTTTGATTATGGAAGGCGATTCCGTCAAGCGCACTGGCAAGGTCGTCGAAGTTCCTGTCGGCGATGGCCTTTTGGGCCGCGTGGTCAATTCCCTTGGTCAGCCACTAGATGAGAAAGGTGAAATCCCTTATACCAAAACCCGTCCGATTGAACGTATCGCCCCTGGCGTCATGACCCGTAAATCGGTCGATACCCCATTAGAAACAGGCATCAAAGCCATCGATGCGATGATCCCGATCGGCCGTGGTCAGCGTGAGCTGATCATCGGTGATCGTCAAACTGGCAAAACTGCGATTGCTCTAGACGCGATCATCAACCAAAAAGGCAAAGATGTGAAATGCATCTATTGCGCGATTGGACAAAAGAACTCCTCGGTCGCCTCCTTAGTTGACCGTCTTGCCCAGATGGGATGCATGGATTACGTGACGGTGGTTTCTTCTTCCGCCAGCGAATCCGCCCCGTTGCAATATATCGCTCCTTTTGCCGCCATGGCGATGGCGGAAGAATGGATGGAACTTGGCCAAGACGTCCTCGTTGTTTTCGATGACCTCTCGAAACACGCGGTCGCCTATCGCACCTTATCGCTTTTGCTTAAGCGCGCTCCAGGACGTGAAGCATATCCAGGCGACATCTTCTATTTGCATTCCAGACTGCTTGAACGTGCTTGCCGCTTGAACAAGGATTTCGGCGGTGGTTCCATCACGGCTTTGCCGATTGTTGAAACCCAAGCCGGCGATATCTCGGCTTATATTCCTACCAACGTCATTTCCATCACCGATGGTCAGATCTTCTTGATCACCGATTATTTTGCATCTGGTCAACGCCCCGCCATTGATTCTGGCTTCTCAG
>ONWJ01000075.1 GCA_900321535.1 uncultured Erysipelotrichaceae bacterium | reverse complement strand
GGATAACGATAGATGATGTTGCCATCGATAATCGCATTCGATCCGTTCATGGTGATAAGGCCATTGGGACGAACGGTGTTTAAAAGACCGGTCTTGCGGATGAGGTAATAGTTTCGTCCAGAGCAAAAGAAAACCTTGATCCCTTGCGCCTGAAGTTTATGGATCGCTTCAATCGCGCTGGGTGGTACTCTTCCGGAGCGATGGGAAAACAACGTGCCATCGATATCGGTGAATACGATTTTGATGTCTTCTTTACTGCTGCTCATACCTTTCAAATTTTGCCAAAAACAAGTTTCATGAGCAAGTTTCCTCGCGCGTATGGTAAACTTGTTTGGCGAATATCATATGCGTTACGAAGAGTTTATCAAGTATAAAGAGTATAACGATCCGGAAAATCATCTGGTTCATGCTTATGAAGACGAAGAAGGCAATCGTTTTTACGTCGAACCCGGCTTTTATGATGGCCTTTTAGGTTTCAAAGAAAAACGAGCGGAACGATTCGATGAAATCATGGCAGAAATCGACCATACGATCAAAAAGAATCACAAAGTCATCTTTACTGCTGACTTTGAAAATCCTTGGATTAGCAGAGAAGGTTTCATTTACCGCGAAATCTTCGATATTACAGACCCCCTTAGAATCTTCGTGGAAGATAAAAGCCGGGGCTCTGATTACGGCGATTAATCGTTTTGTTAAGTAGTGGTGGTTATTGAAAACAATAACCATCTTTTCGTTTGTGTGTTACTCTTTTGTCATGTTCAAAGGACTGAAGCACCGCCATCCAATCGTCTATATTTCCCTTGTGGGATATATCGCCTTATCTGGCGTGATTATTGCCGAGTCCTGCATGAACGGTTCCACCAGTTCTGCCCGTAGCCACATTCTTACCGACATCTCCGCGGCCATCGTCAATTTCTTTGCAGGCCCTCAAATTCCAAGGCTCGTCGCTCCGACAGAACTAAGCAAGGTTTTAGATAGTTCTTATCTTGGTTCAAACGAAGCCGGGAAGAGCCAAATCGCACTTGGCACGACAACGTTATTAACCTTAGAAACCAAGTTCCCAGAAAAAGATGCGAAGGATGTTTATGACCAATCGTTTGAAGTCGTTAAGGTTTCAGGCGAAGCCAAGGATTACAACACCATCGTATCCTCTAGAAGCACGAATGGCCATTACTACATCGATGTGCGCGTCGTTGCGAATGCAATGAGCAGCGCCGATTACCGACTTGATATCAAAGCGCCTGGAGATCTTGTTTATCATTACGATTTCAATATCGTGGATTTACCCGCTCCAACAAGTTACACGATGAAAGTCGATGGACTTACGGAGGGTAATGTCTCTTTAAAGCAAGGGCAGACCAAACAGATTGATGTTCAGCTTACTGGCGAGAATCGCGACGATGCGTATTTACGCCGCTACTTCGATCAAACAAAACTCGCTCGCTCTTCAAGCAACGAAGCGATTGCTTATGTTGATCAATACGGCGTCATTCATGGATTGACCAAAGGTGAAACAAACGTTACCTATGGAAAAGAGACGTTTCATGTCGTTGTAAATGATGAAATCGCTGCAAAACCTGCCTCAAATCACTTAGAAATCACTCATGTGAATTTAGAAAACCTGCCTTCGGTTTTAGATTATGACTACGTATTCGCCAAGGAAGAGAATCCAAATCATTACTCTTCTTTGCTCTATGCTTCTTTTGAAAATAAAGAGCTAGAAGACCAATCGGTCACCTGGGTATCCAGCAATCCTTTAGCGGTGAAACTTGCCCCGCATCACTATGATGAAAATGGCTACCCGGTTTATCAAGATGAAGAAGGGAAACCTTGCGTACGCGCGTGCGGTTATCGTAAGAAGGAAGACGCGGCGATTACCTGTATTTCTAACGCAGACCCATCCTTGAAGCAGACGTTCCCTCTGTCTGTTATTGAGGCCAAAGCCATTGATATGAAAGTGAATGTCGAAGCAGACTTCTCTTTCGATTTAGGGAAAACCAAGGTTCTCAACGCATTGATGACCCCGAAGAACACCTTTGTCACCGCGATTCATGTTGAATCTTCTGATCCAAAAATCGTATCCGTTCGAAACAACGACTCTAACTCCGTTACTTTGGCGGCATCCAATCAAGGCACGGCCCATATCGTTGTGACTTCAGTTTCTAATCCTTCGTTAAAGAAAGAGTTCGACGTTACCGTAACCTTAAAGCAGGCAATCAACGAGGATAACTACGACTCCTTCCATGGAGGCGTAAGAAAGTTCTTTGGGCACTTCTCTTTGTTCTTGATCACCGCGGTCGTAGGTTTTGTCTTCTTCTTCACGTTCTTTGAGGATAAGCAACGTTATCAGCTTGGTTTGCCAATCTCGGCTGGATGGGGATTCCTCCTTGCTGCGATCAGCGAGCTAATCCAGCATTATGTGCCAAATCGTTTCGGCGATTGGGGCGATATTGGCATCGACTTCTTTGGATACTTTGTCGGCACGGTTTTAAGCCTCGCCGTTTTCCTTCTTATCATGCTTATTCGCAAGAAGCATAAAGAACGGAAGCAAAAGAAAATAGACGAGAAGACCTCATAAGGGACCTTGGTTTAAACGTCGAATAAAAAAAGCGTGGCCTCCTTTAACGGAGATTTGCCACGCTTCTTTGAAAGTTGAATTATTGAACAGGACGTAAGGCTTTCATCGACATCCACATCAAACGCATACCGAAGAGGAAGATGAAGGCGAACATGCCAAGGGAGGAAGCCTGGAGGATGAATCCAGCGATGATGGACAACACAGCAGGGGTGAAGGATGCCCAGTAAGACATGCGCTGGGTCTCCCAAATCTTGAAGACGCGGAGTGGGTTGTTCTTGCCTCTGGTCATGATCCAGATCAAGAAGCCGAAGAGGACGAGAAGGCCAGCATAGACACCGGCAAGGATGCCGACATATTGAAAGGTCGAAGCAATCTTGGTGGTTTCGTAGGATTGGTTGATGGTCCAAGACCATTTGCTTCTCATCGCTTCCAAGAATTTATAACCAACAACGTCAGCTTCTGGATAACCGTTGAAAATGAAGTCATATCCATTCAAGCGGTCATATCTGCCATTGATATAGGAGTAGATGGCTTTATTTCCTGGCTTATAAGAAGCGAACGCCATCGAGTTTTTGCCAAAGGCAATATAGCTCCATCCAATTTTGGTGGATCTCCACTTGCCGTCTGGGGTCTTGGAAGCATCTTTATCACCAGCGATATTGGCGAAGAAGTCGCTGTCGGTGAGGTTTGGATCGTTATTGAGGAAGGCCTCGAATACGACGGTTGCTTCATCGAAAGCGGTGGTGCTGGCTTGATACCAGTACATGTTGGAAGTCGCTTCGGTATGATCGGCGACGGTGTTCCAATCACCTTCGGTAACAAGAGTGCCATCGACGACTTTCACATGGACGCTTTTCTCGTGCATCGCCTTGGTGAATTCGGAGATGCCGACGTCATAGCTATAGTTTGGAGAGCCGAGGAAGGTGTTTCCTGCGTTGACGTTCAAGCGGGTGACTAACGATGGAATCAAGGCGAGCAAGATGGAGATGATCGCGATGATGATTGGCACGCCGTGTCCCTTGAATCCAGTCCATTCGCGGGAGGCCTTAATGCAGGCGTCGTTATTGATTAAAGTCTTGGCAGCCAAACCGAGGTCGCCGAGGACTTTTTGGCGGTGTTCTTGCTCCGCCTTTGATAATTTGCGTTTCTTATTGGTATTCGACATAGAGGTAGCCTTTGCTTTTAGCAAAGTAAACGATACACGAAGTACAGGAGAATGAAAAGAAAACGATGAAGAAACAAGCAAATTTCATCAGTTCCCTCTATCTTGTAGAAATTCAGGCTGGCGATAGAATAAAAGGATGAAAGAGAAAGGAGCCTTTAGTATGGATAAAATAATCTCTCTTTTAAGACGTCCTGCCAGAATCGTAATCATGTGTTCTGCCGCGGCATATCTTCTTTTTATGTTTCTTTATTCGATTGGCCGCATGGGCGGAGCAAGTGGTGATGTCATCGCTGGTGGCATTCTCTTTATTATTGCTTCTCTTTCCCTTGGTGGAGCTTACATTTTTGCCTTGGTTAAGAAGAACGACGAGGCTGCTAAAGTCATCGGTGCTGTCTTCCTTGGCTACATCGGTGTCGGTGCAATCTTTGAATTCCTAGGTATTGGCATCGGTAACCCAGAAAGCGGTGCGGTTGTCGCAAGGTATATCTTCAATTTGCTTGCTAACCTCTGTGCGGTTGCTGTCATCGGCCTTTTGATCGCTAGACTTTTTGTGAAAGGATTGACTTCAAAGAGTGTTCTTAGAACCGTTGAATTCAGCCTTGTTGCTATCTACGTCACCTTCCGCCTTGTTGCGATTTGCTGTTCCTTCGGGTCCTACGCCTTCTTCCAACGCGAATACGGTTTTTCTGTCCCATGGTTTGACATCATGCACGATATCGCGGACATCCTC
>ONWJ01000016.1 GCA_900321535.1 uncultured Erysipelotrichaceae bacterium | reverse complement strand
TCTTCATCGGATAAGACGTTTTCTTCTTCGTTATTCTTTGTCACGATCGGACGAGTAAGGGCTCCCGCGATGGCTAAAGAAGCCTTGACGAATGGGAAGAAGATGAATTCCGCGCCACGAACAAAGCGAGAGACCACCAAGCAGATATTGAAGGCATACACCTTGCCAATGACTTTCGGGAGGATCTCGCCGAAGATCAAAATCAAAACCAAAACAACGATTTCGATAAGGGTTGCCGATAGCTCGCTATTGGAGGAGAACGGAGGCTGCAATGCCAAAGCCGCACCTAAAGAAGAGGCTAAGATGTTTACTACGGCATTACCAAAGAGGATGGTGGCTAAGGCATCATCATAATGCTGGGTGATATGAAGCGCTACCGCGGCGCTAGAGCCTTTCTTTCGTTTGGCCACCTCTTTCTCCAAGCGGTGGACGTTTACCGCGGAGAAGGCCATTTCTGACATCGAAAAGAAGGCGCTAAGGACCAGCAAGAGACCAATGAGGACGATGTAAACAATCGCACGTACGCTCATTGTTTCACCTCCCCGACGTTCTTCGCCGTTTCTTTGATGCCGCCGACAAGTTCTTCTAAGACGTCTTCCATCGTGACCATGCCCACGAGTTTGCCTTCTTTACGGACCAAAGCAATATGGGTGTGATGCTTTTTGAAGCCATCCAAAAGGTCATCGATCTTAACCGATGGAGTAACAAAATAAGGCTTCTGAACGAAATCCAAGTAGTTCGTGGCCTTCGGAGAAATGAAATAAGCGTTTAAGAAGTTTTTCACCACCAAAACCCCGACGATTTTATCCGGGCTTTTCGCGTATAAGGGAATACGGGAATAGTTGGTTTTGGAAATGAAGGAAAGAAGCTTTTCGTTGGTAAGACCAGAAATATCGAGCATCTGCATTCTGCGTCTTGGGGTTAAGACTTCCTTGACCGAGGTATCATCGAAATCAAGGGTCGCTTGGATGATATCCGATTCGTTTTCTTCAAGTAGCCCCGCCTCTTCGCTTTCTTCAACCGCGGATGTGAAATCCTCTTCGGTGACTTCCACCATCTTATCCGCGTGGAATGCTTTGCGGACAAGCCAAGATAAGCCACGGAAAATCAAACCGACTGGGTAGAACAAAACAACGAAGAACACCATCGGATAGGCGGTGAAGCGCGCGGTTTTATCCGGCATCTTCTTACCAATTAACTTCGGGATGGTATCACCAAAAAGGAACGTAAAGATCGCCATCGTGATGGAGGCGATAAGAGATACGACAGAATCATCGATGTATTTCCCAAACCAACCCATGAACAAGATGGTCGATACAAACGAGATTAAAACAGCAAAAACATTGTTTCCGATCAAAACGGAAATCAACGTAGCATCGAAATGGTCATGGAGACGAAGAACCAACTTGGCGGTTCTAGAGCCGTTTTCGGCCTCGACTTTGAATTTATACTGATTCAGGCAGGTATAGGCGGTTTCAGTAGCGTTATAGAACGCGCTCATCAAGATGAATAAAACGAGCAATGGGATTCCTATGTAACTAGGTATGTCTACCAAAGACCACCACCTCCTTTATTGCCTGCGCAACGTGGTTATTATATGCCAAACAAGCATGAATAGAAAGACCGCCCAATTGAAAACCGCCCTAGGTTACCCTAAGGCGGTGTTCGTTAGATATCAGTGAAGATCAGTCATCGTCATCTGAGGCAACGCCGTAGTCTTTCAACGCATAGGCCCAATCGCGTTCTTCGATTTCGCCTTTTTCGTTGCCAAACTTGGCCATGACATCAGCAATGAGCTGTTTCGCGCGGCGCAAGGAGAGATCGCTCTTAACCTTGAAGACGAGCGGGATATCCTGGTAAGCACCCTTGTGTCCGGCATCGGAGACAGGGATCTTGGAATCCGCATAATCCTTTGGATCGAGGGCGAAGTAGAGCTTGAGGCCCTTACCTGCGACGGTCATCTTGACGTAAGTAATCTTGTGGAGGCGGAAGGTATCACCGGTGTTGGAGACACGGCTCTTGACGCCATAAGCAAGGATTTCAGACTTCAAGATGTTGTAGTTCTCTTGAACGTCTTCGTCAGAGGAGAGCAAGCGGGTTGGGAATGGGATGCGCTCTGGGGCTGGTCCTTTTTCTTCCGGCTCTTCTGGCTTTTCTTCTGGCTTAGCTTCAGGTGCCTGGACAACGACGGTAACCGTTGGGGCTGGGGCTGGCTCAGCTGGCTTTTCCTCGACGACAACCGGCTCTGGTGCTGGTTCTTCTTTGACAAGACCGGCGAGTTCTTCGCGGATGATGTCGCGGATATCGTCAGCGGTCAAACCTTCAGGTGCTGGTTCGGCTGGCTTTTCTTCTGGCTTTTCAGCGGCAAGGGCATCAGCGATGATCTTGCGGATTTCTTCAGCAGACAACGCTTCTTCTTCCTTCTTCGCTTCTTCGGCGGCCTTGCGGGCTTCCTCTTCTTCAGCGGCTTTGCGAGCGGCTTCTTCTTCGGCAGCCTTGCGGGCTTCTTCAGCGGCCTGGCGGCGAGCTTCTTCTATTTCTTGGCGACGAGCTTCTTCTTCAGCGGCCTTGCGGGCAGCTTCTTCTTCCTCGGCGGCTTTGCGAGCGGCTTCTTCTTCGGCAGCCTTGCGGGCTTCCTCTTCTTCAGCGGCTTTGCGAGCGGCTTCGGCGGCGTCTTTCTCACCATAGAAGCTAGCAAGTTCTTCGCGGATGATGGCGCGGACGTCTTGTTCTTCTTTGGTTTCTTCTTCGACTGGGGCTTCTTCTGGCTTTTCGGCCAAAGCTTCGTCGATGATGGCGCGGACTTCGTCAGCGGTCAAACCTGGGACAGGTTCTTCTTCGACGACGACATCGCCTTCGTCTGGTTGTGCTTTGCGAAGTTCTTCTTCGAAGATCTTGCGAACGTCTTCAGCGGTCAAAGCTGGTTCTTCTTCTTTCTTTGGGGCTGGGACGGAGACGATCACTGGCTGAGCTGGGGCCTCTTCTTTGGAGGCGAGCTCTTCCTTGATGATCTTGCGAACTTCATCAGCGGTCAATGGCTTCTCACCGTTGACAACGTCTTGGATTTCAGAGACAGGAACAGCATTCTTCTTGCCTGGCTCTGGTGCATACGTGTTGATGTATTGAACAAGGAGAGGTCCTTGGATGCCAGCTGGCATTGGTTGCGCTTCGGCTGGACGTGGGCGATAACGGCCATCGTCTTCGGCTTCGGCATCTTCCTTTTTCTCTTCTTCATCAACTTCTTCGGCCACGACATCGCCATCTTCGGCGACTTCGATTTCTTCAGCCTCTTCGTCAGCAGCGGCTTTCTTTTCCTTGCGGATTCTGCCGAGTTTGACGAGTTCGAGGATGTAGGCGATGAACATGAGGATAGCACCGACGACAATCAACGCGAGGACGCCGATGATGAGTACTAATGCAAAGGCTTTGCGAAGTGGGCCATAGCCAAGGATAATGCCTTTAAAGACGGCGAAACCAACGCCAAACCAACCGGTTAATGCGTATTTGCCAGTAAGGGAGGCGCCTGCGGCATAGTAACCAGCGTTGCCTGGGATGAGGATCCACAACATCATGAAGATGAGGATCGCGACGCCAAGCAAGAAGGCAAACCATGCGAGGACAGATTTACCGCACTTCTTAACAATGAGCACGATGAGGTGAACGATCAGTAGGATGATCGCGATGGCAGAGATGGACAAGACAACAATCTGCATGATGAAGCCCTGGCTCTGGACATTGAAGTTGAACAGACCAGTGAATAGTGCAGGGATGTTGGCGAAGATCTCTGTGTAGGTGTAGAACGGGGTTCCATTTCTAAGTCCAAAGAACCATGGACCAAGCATGAAGCCCGCTACGCCGAGGGCCATAAGAATAAGGCCGACGACATTTAAGACGACAATCTTCTTTTTCATTTTGCTTTTTCCCTCCGCAAAAAGATTTACCTAATAATAAATGAGTGTTCCAAAAAAGGAAAGCAATCTTTGCAAATCCCCACTATTTTTTGTTTTATTATGCGTTTTTTCCCAATCTTAAAAGGGAGTTGTTTGTCAATTTTTGTATTTCTCAGCGCAGAATATTTTAAGCCTTCTAGGGAGGCAAGAGATGGTCACTACCCCTACGGGGCCTTTTTCTCCATCAAGGTCCCAAGGCTCCGAATAATCAATTTCGATCTCGAAATGATCCGAAATATAGCAATCGGTTCGCATTTTAAAGAAAAAATAATGCAAAAGCCCATTGAATAGCCCTGGTTTGGTTATATATAACTCAAATTTGCCATCATCGAAACGCGATTTTCTAGAAACCAAGAACCCCGCCATATTCCGGCCGGATAAGCAAAGAAGGAACGGGGTTTTAAAAGGAATCTCTTGCCCGTTTACCCGCAAAACGCCTTTTACTTTGTCAGGAACGAAGGCTTCCTGCACTGCTTTTAGATAATAGGCGAGTCTTCCGATGCGTTTTTTCTGATTGCGGCGGACCGTGTATGGGATATCGGCAAATGCGCCCACCGCTGCAACATAGCCAAAGTACTCGTCATTGATCTTGCCAACATCAAAGGAAGCGATATTCCCAGCCTTGATGATGTTGACCGCGTGACGGTGCGAACCTTTGATGCCGAAATTCACCCCGATATCCGAGATGGTTCCGCCATTGATATAGCCTAGAATCGGTGCATTGTCCATTGGGGCGAGGGCGTTGATGATGTTACGCATCGTCCCATCGCCACCGAAGACAATCAAAACATCGTAGATTCCGCAGGCTTCTTTGGCTTTTTTCGCACCTTCTTCTGCCGAAGGGCTATTAAAGACATCTAAAGTTAAAAAGCAGTCTCTAAGCTCTTCAATCATTTCAGGCAGATGCTTACGGATATTGGCCCTGCCGCTTTTCTCTGAATAAAGAAAAAGCGCCTTTCTGTCACGATTCTCTTCGCAAAACACCGCTTTTTCTTGCATGGGGATATTGTATGCGCCTTATCTAGAAATAAAAAGTCATCCCGTTTGAGATGACTTAGGTTACGATGATTTATTTCCTTGGATCTTCGTATGGTTCATCGATCGCGACGGCTTTTTCGATGACGACCGGGGTTCTTGGGCGGTCATTAGGTCCAGTTGGGACTTTGGCGATGCGGTCCACCACATCCATGCCTTCGACGACTTTGCCAAAGGCAGCATAGTTGCCATCGAGGAAAAAGTCATCGGTATCGCAGATGAAGAATTGGCTTCCGGCCGAATTTGGCATCATCGAACGAGCCATGGAAATAACACCGCGTGCATGCTTCAATTCGTTTTTGACTCCATTGGCGCCGAATTCACCTTTGATGGAATACCCAGGTCCGCCGGTGCCGTTGCCTAACGGGCAGCCGCCTTGGATCATAAAATGACGGATGATGCGATGGAAGGTGAGGCCGTTATAGTAGCCTGTTCCTACAAGATAGGCGAAGTTGTTGCAGCTAATCGGCGCATTATCACGGTCGAGTTCGATTTTGATATCGCCGAAATCTTTGATAGTGAGAATAATCATAGAGGTTCCTTTCTATTCCTTATATTTAAATATGATATTGCCGTTTTCATAAGCGACTTCCGCCATCGCGCCGACTTTGATCGGCATCGAAGGTGGAATATGCCCCAGATCGATATCCATGAGAATGGGTAAGCCCAAATCTCCTAAAATATCGGTCACCGCATTGTATTTGTTGACCTCGAAGATTTCTTGGTCGCGGCAAAGATGACGCCCAAGCAAGAATCCTTTCGCCCCTTCAAACCAGCCGGCTTGTTTCAGTTGGAAGAGTCCTCTTCGAATGCCAAGTGGATTCAAATCGCAGGCTTCCAAGAACCAGATGATACCTTCAGGGTGACGCTTTCTAAATCCAGCGATATCTCCATATGGAGTGCCGACAAGTCCGAGGATGCAATCGAGGCAACCACCAAGGAGTCTCCCTTCAATTGGAGCTTTATATCCGACAGGCGTAATGACTTTCTCTTGGGTCAAACGGTAAGCCCATAATGGGTGGTCCTTGTTGGATTTGGTGATGGAGTATTTTGGATATCCTTGCAAAACCCGCTCGCCTTTGAGAAGTTTGAAGCTATCTTCTTCTGATAACCGCCACTTCTTTTGATAGAAACTCGGCGTGCACGGCCCATAGATGGACATGGTGTCGGTAAGCAAGACAAGGGGCAATGTGAGATTGGTATTATCTGAGAACCCCATGAACCATTTCGGTTCCTGCTTTTTGATGGCAGCGAAGTCGACATAAGGCAGCATCTCCACCATCACTTCCCCTCCGCCGACGGAGAGGATCAAAGAAGCATCAGAAGCAAACGCGTCATTGATCTCTTTCGCTCTTGCTTGCGGAGATGCACTTGCGGCGATTCCTTCATCCAAATGAACGTTCGGTCCTTCCTCGACGCGATACCCGGCTTTTTTGAATCGTTTGATGGATTCTTCATAACGGGTCATATAGGGATCGATGGTGACGCCGAAAGAAGGCGCGACCATGTAGATCGTATCCCCTTGCTGAATTGGTTTAGGTTGTCTCATCAACATATGAGGCAATTATATCAAAGCGCAAGAAAAAGTGGGCAGGAACGGCCAACAATCTATGATGGAACGAAAAAACGGACCGCTTAGCGATCCGTTAAGTCACCAATTTGGTGACCCCAACTGGAGTCGAACCAGTCATTGAACCTTGAGAGGGTTCCGTCTTAACCGATTGACCATGGGGCCGTTTTCGGCAAGGCAAATTTAAACACGAAGCGCCCGTGCACGCAAACATTTTTTAACAAATTGATGAAATTCGTAGGATCAGGAGACTTTGTCGAAAGATTCCTGCAAGCGCATCTTGCCAAGATTCTTCTCTTTTCTGCCCTTCTTCAGTTCGCGCTTGCCAAGGGTAATCGCCGAGACCGGGCAAACAAGTCCGCAAAGCAAGCAACCAACGCACTTCTTTTGGTTGCAATTCGGACGACGGGTCTCTTCGTCCCATTCCATGGCTTGATGGGCGCCATCGAAGCAAGAGATGACGCATCTTCCACAGCCAACGCAAAGATCTTTATCGATATCTGGATAGACGATATAGTCACGGTTAAGCTCTTCGGCCGGGATGATATTCTTCGTAGCCAAGCCGACAAGATCTTCTAAATGGTCCACGCCTTGCTCTTCCATATAGAAGCTAAGCCCTTCGCAAAGATCTTCAACGATGCGATAGCCATATTGCATAATCGCGGTCGTAACCTGCAAGTTCTTCGCGCCTAAGAGGATGAACTCCGCCGCATCTTCCCAGGTTTCGATGCCACCGATACCAGAAATCTCGCAATTTTTGAGTTTCGGATGAGAACGCATCTGCTGGATAAAGCGCAATGCGACAGGCTTCACCGCTTTGCCAGAATAACCAGAGATGGAGGATTTGCCATCGATCATCGGAAGGCCGACTTTGTTCTTCAAATCAAGGTTGATGATGGATTTGATGCTGTTGATCGCAGAGATGCCGTTCGCACCGCCTTCGATGGAGGCGATCGCCGGAACGCACATATCGGTGATGTTCGGGGTCATCTTGGCCATGAATGGGAGATGGGTGGAACGCCGAACTGCCGCGCAGTATTTACGACATAATTCAGGATTGGAGCCAACGTCGCTTCCCATCGCATGAGATGTCATCTGCGGGCAAGAGAAATTGAGCTCAATCATATCCGCGCCAGCCTCGGTGACGAGCTTGGCGAGCACTTCCCAATCTTCTTCATTGCTTCCCATGATGGAGGCGATGAGAACTTTATCGGGGTAGTTTTTCTTTAAACGTCTGAGATCTGCAAGGTTTTCTTCTAATGGGTGCTCGGCGATTTGCTCCATATTCTTGAAACCGACAAACGGACGGCTTTCTTTGGCAAGCGCGTCAAAGCGAGGGGAAACCTCATCGATAAGATAATGGGCTGGGCCGATGGTCTTGAATACCACGCCGCCCCATCCAGTGTCATAGGCTTTCGCGCACATTTCATAGCAATTGCCAACCGGGGAAGAAGAAAGGCAGAATGGATTGGGGAACTTGACACCCATAAAGGTGATCGATAGATCTTTCATAGCCATCTTATTTCCCTCCTAGATAAGCGTGCACCGCCATCGCGGCCGCTTTGCCAGTACGCACAGCATAAACGACGGTCTTCTCACCTTCGGCGATGTCGCCGGCAACAAAAAGGTTGCCCTCGACATGCTGAAGCGGAGCCTCCGCCTCTTGCCCTTTCATTGGGATGTTCAATCCGTCGACATCCGGGCTTTGTCCGATTGCTAAAACGACTAGATCGGCTTTGATGCGAAGAGAGATATCTTGGAAGCGATGTTTGAATTTCACGATGCCACCAGAACGGGCTTCTACTGGAACAAATCCATCATAAATGGAGACGTTCATCGCGCGGGCACCTTCTAGTTCGCTCTTAGAAGCCTTGAATTCATCGAAGGTCTCATAGACGACATCGGTTACTTGCTTGATACCGCTCTTGCGGCAGATGGTGACGATATCCATGGCAACGTCGCCGCCGCCGATGACAAGGACGTGTCCAGGCAAGTTGCGGCGGAATTTGCTGAGATTGACTTTACGGAGGAATTCGATCGCAGTCATCGCACGAGTCATGCCTTCAAACATCGGGAGTACTTTGGGTTTGCCATGTCCGATGCAGGCGACGACGGCATCATAATCTTTCCGTAATTGATCAATGGCTAGATCCGTGCCGACACGGCAATTGAAAACAAAGCGGACGCCTTTATTGAGGATGCGCTTGATTTCATAATCGATGACCATCTCAGGGAGACGATAATAAGGGATGCCATAACGAAGATAACCGCCGGCTTTGGTTTCTTTTTCGTAAATGGTCACTTCATAACCTAAATCAGCGAGTCTGCTCGCGGTCGTCATGCCGCTCGGGCCAGAGCCGATGATGGCGACCTTCTTGCCATTATTAGGTAATGGTTTTTCTAAACCAAGGTCGAGGTCTTGGGTATATTCCAAAGCGTAACGTTGCAACTTGGCGATATCGATCGGTTTATCGATGCCACTTCTAGAGCAGCCTGATTGGCAATAACGTTCGGTAGGACACACCAACGCGCAGGTTAAACCTAACGGGTTATTGGTGAGAATCGTCTTCGCCGCACCTTTATAGTTCTTAAAACGGATAGATCGAATGAATTTGCCTGGATCAGTTCCAGCTGGACAGGCTTTGGAGCACGGGGCATCTAAGCAAAGCAAGCAACGAGACGCTTCTTCCATCGCTAAAAGGGGCGTGAAACCCGCACCAAGCGTACCTAAACGTTCTTTGTTCATATGTTTACCCTCAGGTGTCTTGATTATATCACCTTGTATTTTGGCAAACTATTCCTTTTTCCGTCCCCAGGTGTTTTAATTACCACATGGCTTTAGAGAAACTTGCTTCGTTCATCGGCAAATATGATCAGAAAAGAGATGCTTTCTTCTCCAAAAAGTGGCACTACCTCATCACCCTGCCGCTTTTGTTCATTTTGCTGATCTATATTTACCTTTTATTTTGCGCGCGTGAGGGCACGTACGACACCGTCATTTTCACTCGCCTATATGGCGTCAAAAGCGAAGGCGCTTTGGTGGCCTTCCGCGTCTTAAGCGGCATCGCGCTTGGCTTAGGCATCGCCACCTTGGTTCTCCGCGGCATCACCAAACACTTAAGTGGGCGGGATTTTGCAAGGATTTTGGTGTTTTCTTCTTGTCTTGGGTTGCTTTTGTTCGGCTTTACCAATTCCTTAAATGAATATGGCTGGCACCATGACGCATCCAAGCTTGGAAGAGGGAACCACTGGTCCATCATTTATGATATCTACTCCACGGGTCAGATTCCTCCAGTCGCGTTAAATAACCAATACTACCAACCAAAGGTTTACCATTTCATCGTCGCCATCTGGATGAAAGTCGCGAAAATCTTCATCCCTGGAGGCGAGACGCTGGTCGATCCAAACACTACTGTCTACACCGCTTACACCGTCGCCGCTTACCAAGCCTTTGATTCCTCGCGTATCCTGATGGCGTTCATCGGCATGCTGCCGATCATCATCACGCCGCGCATCTTCTCTTATCTTGGAATGAAGGGTGCCCCACATGCGATTGCAACCGGTATTGCGGTACTCATTCCACAGACTTGGTTCATCCATTTTTATATGAATAACGATGGCATGTCCTACGCCTTTGGTGTGTTTGCCTTCTATTTTGCCCTGCGTTATCGCAAGACCAAAGACTTCCTCACCGTCATCTTGATTGCCTTATCTTTAGGCTTATCGATGGCCATCAAACTCAATGGCGGATTCCTCGCCGTGCCGATCGCTTTGGTCTTCTTGTATATCCTCTTAGAACGAATCAGAGACATCAAAGCCAAAGACCCAACCGCGAAAAAAGCGCTTGGTCGATTCCTGATTCAAGTCGCGATCTTCGCGGTCATCGTCTTCCCGCTTGGCTTGTTCGTACCCTTCTATCACCTTATCAAATACAAAGAGCCGATTGGCTATGTATTGGATTTAGGCACGACCGGCGGCATGTATATCGACCCCGAGTTCTATAATCCGTTCCAGCGTTATTTCCCATATGTTTCTGGCGACTATTTCTTCTCCATCTTCAACCACCGCTGGAGAGGCAAGGTCAATAACCAATACGTCAATGTCTACGGGGTCATCGACTTCAACTGCTGGGCGGCCTTCAATAAGACGTTGCTATTTGGGGAACAAGACTTAACCCGTAATATCCACAATATTTCTCTAGGTCTATCTGGCATTGCATATTTCATTGTCATTTTGATCTTCTTCGTCTTCATGTATGGCTGGATCTTCCTCCTTGTCAAAGCCATCAGAAACAAGACCTGGAAAGAGAATCTAGAATCCAATCTGATCGTCGCTGCTTTAGCCATCACATATCTTGTCGACTACGTCTTGTTCTGCTACAAATACCCGGTCGGTTGCACGCAGAACTCCCGTTATGTCCTCTATCTTATCTTCGCGAT
Organism: uncultured Erysipelotrichaceae bacterium; assembly: GCA_900321535.1. GTDB lineage: Bacteria > Bacillota_I > Bacilli_A > RFN20 > CAG-826 > Alloenteromonas. The sequence goes on along the minus strand of ONWJ01000016.1, from coordinate 2,885 downwards.
GGGATACGTTAATGGCAGGTTCTTCGATGGGCTTAGATCTCTAAGAAAACCGAAAAACCCTGTAGAACCCGAGCAAAAACAAGAAATCATAAAAGAAAGCGAGGCGTGAGGCCTCGCATTTCTTTTGCTATCTTTTGGATTAGAGCGTTGCAATCACCTTATCAAGGCGGGCATTGACCACGTCTTTGCCAAGGATTTCGATAACCTCGTGGAGGTTTGGAGAGATTGGAGAGCCTACCAAAGCGACACGGAGGATCTCAGCAACATCGGAAACCGAGCCTTTATAGGCTTCTGGGTTTGCTTTGTAATCCTTGTTGTTGGCGGCGAAGCCATGGGCGACGCCGACGGCTTTCAAAGCATCGAACCAGACGTTCTCTTCCACACCGAAGGGGAGCGCGCCTTTGATGTCTTTAAGCAAAGCGGCAACCTCTTCTTTTGGAAGTCCTTCTTTGAAGGAGAAGCCCGCTTTGAGCATCTGATCATATTCATCCTCGAAGAAGAATTTCACGAGAGGATAGATATCGCTGAATTTGGCGTAGTCTTTTCTCGGGGTCTTGCGGTCCTTCTCGATGTTGAGGATCTTCTTGAAGTAAGCAGGATCTGCATCGATACGTTTAGCCGTGGACTCTTCATGGGCTTTGGCCCAAGCATCAACCATCTTAAGCTCATCATCGATTGGCATTCTGGCGATGATCTCTTTGGAGAAATAGTTGAGCTTATCGATATCGAAGAGCGCGCCTTCAAGGGACATCTTCTTGATGGAGAATGGGAAGCGTGCGATTTCGAAAGTCTTATTCGCCATGGCCCACTCCTCAAAGGAGGAATTGGCGATGGACATCAAGTAGGTCTTCAGCGCTTCGGTTGGATAACCCGCATCAAGGAAGTAAGAGACGGCGGCTTCCACGTCTTTACGCTTGGAAAGCTTTCTCTTGTTGCCGTGATCTAACTTCATGATGGAAGGAAGATGGGCATATTTTGGGGCTTTCCAGCCAAGCGCGCGGAACATGTCGAGGTGAATTGGGGTGGATGGGATCCACTCCTCACCGCGGGTGATCATGGTGGTTCTCATGAAATGGTCATCGCAGACATGGGCGAAGTGATAGGTTGGAAGACCATCGGATTTCAAGATGACGACATCGGTGTCGTTGTCTTGGAGTTCGATTTCACCGCGGATCGCGTCGGTGAATTTGGTCTTGCGGTCATGATCGCCGTTGGAATAGAAGCGGATGACATATGGAGTGCCGTTATTGATGCGGGCAACACGTTCATCGTTGCTGAGGTTACGGTCGCGGGCATAAACACCATAATAGCCAGGGAGGACTTTGGAAGCCTCGTGGGCTTTGCGGATGGCGTCCAAATCTTCTGGGGTGCAGAAATCTGGATAGGCACGTCCGCGGCGGACCAATTCTTTGATGACCGTGCGATAGATCATCTTACGGTCAGATTGACGGTATGGACCATAGTTGCCGATATTCTCTCCGCGAACAAAGCCTTCGTCGGCGATGATGCCGAATTGCTCGAGCTGATCGACAAGAAGATCTCCACTGCCCTCAATCGTGCGTTTAGTGTCGGTATCTTCCAAACGGAAGAAATAGACGCCCTTGGATTGCTTGGCGACGGTATAGGAAATCAACGCGGTAAACAAGGATCCGGTATGGAGGAATCCAGTCGGAGATGGAGCGAAACGAGTCACCTGCGCGCCTTCTGGCAAGGTACGAACAGGATAACGATTTTCGAGGTCGTCAATGGTCTCTTTTACATCAGGGAACAAGAATTCCGCAAGTTCTTCATTACTAATCATAAATAGCCTCTTTTAATAGACGCGTGAATTATAGGACAAGAAGATTAAAACTGCTACTTGAAACATCAAAATGAAAGTGTCTATAATATGCCTCGCCCGAAAAAGGCGAATGCAGGCGTAGTTCAATGGTAGAACACTACCTTGCCAAGGTAGATACGCGGGTCCGATTCCCGTCGCCTGCTCCAGAAGCAGTTAGCAGCACCGATCGGTGCTGTTTTTCGTATCTTCATCAAGTGCCTTCGAATTTTGCAAAAACGCTGCAAAACCCTCCTGAATGAGTCTTTGTTCCCAAATAAGCTGAGATTTAAAACAATGCGCACATGCCCGCGCACATAAAGTAATTACTTACAAATCGATGTAAGAAGTATAAAATCATTGCCATGAAAAAACAGACTTGTCTCATTATCGGCGCCGGTCCAGCGGGATTGACCGCCGCCTATTCCTTACTTAAGAAATCCCAGGGAAAGATCCATCCGATCGTTTTTGAAGCCAGCCATGAGATCGGCGGGATTTCCAAAACCGTGGAATATAAAGGCAACCGCATCGATATCGGCGGCCACCGCTTCTTCACCAAGGTGGATGAAGTCATGGACCTTTGGAAAGAAATCATGCCACTTCAAGGCGCTCCTGCCAAAGATGACATCATCTTGCAAAGGGAAGTCTCCACCGTCGAAGGCGGACCTGACCCAGAAAAAGAAGACCGCGTCATGCTCAACCGTAATCGTATCTCCCGCATCTTCTTCCTTGGCAAATTCTTCAATTACCCGATTTCCTTGAAATGGGAAACCTTCCGTAACATGGGATTTGGCCGCACATGGAAAGCGGGCTGGGGATATTTAGGAAGTTGCATCCATAAACGCAAAGAAGATTCCCTTGCCGATTTCTATATCAACCGCTTCGGCAAGCCGTTATACCAGATGTTCTTCGAGGACTACACCGAGAAAGTCTGGGGCAGAAACCCAGATAAGATCGATCCTTCTTGGGGCGCGCAACGTGTCAAAGGGTTATCCTTATGGAAAACCATTGGCAATGCCTTAGCCAAGCCTTTCCGCAAGAAAGGAGCCAAAGTCGAGACCTCGTTGAT
>ONWJ01000105.1 GCA_900321535.1 uncultured Erysipelotrichaceae bacterium | reverse complement strand
TACAGTTCCAGCAGGTATGCGCTAAACTAAGGTTGTCGGATGAATTCGACATTTGGCTCCTTTCAGATGGTGCGTTGGTCCGCCCCATCATGATAGGAGCCTTTTACGGATTCCGCAAAGCTTTAAGCCCAACCGAACTCCCCGACTATCGGGGAGTTTCCACTCGCCGATACTATGTATCGTCTCAGACAAAGAAAAGCGCCCGAAGGCGCTTATTGGTTTGTGTTACGATTAGAGGTAATACTTGTCGAGAACCTTGAGGGTCTTTTCGTCAAGCTCATAGACAAGTGGTTTGCCCGTTGGGATCTCAACCGAGATGATTTGATCTGGGGTGAGATGCTCAAGCATCATGACGATGGCGCGGAGGGAGTTGCCATGAGCGGCGATTAAGACCTTCTTGCCGGCCTTGATCTCAGGAGCGATCTTTTCATCGAAGTATGGTTTGACGCGCTTAGCGGTGTCGATGAGGCATTCGGTAAGTGGGCAATCATCGATGGTCATTTCGCCTTTGGCGATGAGATCTTTGTAGATTTGCTGGTTACCTGGCCATCTTTCGTCATCTTTGGTAAGAGCAAGAGGCGGAACATCGGCGGAACGTCTCCAGATATGGACTTGTTCATCGCCCCACTTCTGAGCGGATTCGGCTTTGTTAAGGCCTTGGAGGGCACCATAATGACGTTCGTTCAATCTCCAAGAATAGAATTTCGGGACGGAATCCCATTCGCCCATTTCCTGAAGGGCATATTTCATGGTGTTGTTAGCACGTTTGAGAGAAGAGGAAAAAGCAACGTCGAAGGTATAGCCTTTCTCTTTCATAAGTTTGCCGGCATCGTGAGCTTCTTTGACGCCGAGTTCGGAGAGTTCGACATCGGTCCAACCGGTGAAAAGGTTCTTAAGGTTCCATTCGGATTGACCGTGGCGGATGAGTACGAGTTTGATCATGTGAATTCGTAATTCCTTTCGTGTTGGTTCAATTATAGCGACTTATAAGTCGCGGGGATAATAAAACATCGCCGATTCTAGCAAAATCAGCGATATTCTTTTCTCCTAGTTATGGACGGTCGTTTTGCAATAACCGCAACGCGATGTTTTTGATTCGTTCCACACAAAGCGGAACATTCTCATCATATTCCACGCTTGGGTTCATCCAATCAGAGATCAAACGCACCGAAACAAAGCCAACATGATATACATATGCGATTTGGGCACAAGGGGCGCTTTCCATATCCACGCATAAAGGATTCCAGCGTTGGATGACTTCCTGTTTTCTTGGATCGCCGGAAAAGAAGAACGTGTCACCAGAAGCAATCAAGCCTTCTTCTGCTTGGACCCCGACTTGTTTGCAGGCTTCTTTCACTTGTAGAAGGAGCTTTTGATCACAAGGGATCTCCACGATATTGATACCAGAAACTAGACCTACCGGGTCCCCTACTGCCGAGGTATCTAAATCATGCTCCACGCAGGCAGAAGAAATCACCGCTGAACCAATCGGAGCGAGGTTCCCGTTCGTCGTCCCGGCTACCCCGAAATTGATTGCGGAATCGACGTCATAATGTTCCATCATCGTGGCGATCGAGGCGGCTGCAAACGCCTTGCCTACGCCTGAGATAACAACAAGAAAGGGAACGTTTTGATAGACGCATTCATGAAAGGTCGCATACCCTCTCCGCTCTGTTTTTTTAATCGTGACGGCAGACAAGACGGGAGAGGCTTCCTTCTCCATTGCAAACACAAACGCTCTCATAATGCCGCTATTATCTTTCAAAACAAAAACGAACGCAAATATGTGATGGAAATGAGATTTACGTATAACGCTTTCCTATCTCGCTCCGTTACAATATGGCATATGAAAAAGACCGATAACATCAAAGTCAGCCACTATGGTCCTTATGTCGCACATAAGAAAACCAAAAAATCCACAATGGAATTTGGGACCTATTATCATAAAACGGTAACGCTTCCTTTCGATTCGTCTGCAGAACGTGAAATCCGTGTATGGCTCCCGCCTGGATATGGCGATGACCCGAAGAAACGTTATCCTGTCATTTATTTCTCCGATGGTCAAAACCTCGTCGACCGTGACTTATCGGCTTATGGCGATTGGCATCTTGATCGCGTTGTTAACCGTCTCATGGAAGAGGGCTGCAGCGGCGTTATTCTTGTCGGCATCGATTGCCCAAAGAACCCTGTTCGTCGCGCCAACGAACTCAACCCCCCATATCCTACCGAGAAACGTTTCTCCCAATTCGGCGGTCCAAACCGTCCTATCGGCAATCGCTTCATCAACTATATCGTAGATGAGCTGAAACCCGAAATTGACTCCCTATTCCTAACCAACCCTGATCTTATGCATACCGGCATCGGTGGAAGCTCAATGGGCGGCATTATGGCCTTCTACGGCTATTTCGCTTATAGCGACACCTTCGGTTATGCGCTTGCGTTCTCTATTCCTGCATTCGCCTACTCCAAGAAACGCTGGAGAGCGCTGCTCGATGAATGGGGCGTTGACCCCTACACCCACCGCAAGCTTGCGATGTGGGTCGGCGGCAAAGGATTTGAAGGCAAATTCGCACCTGGGAATAAATGGCTAGTGAAATATCTTAGGAATGTCGGCATGAGCGAGGCGAACCTCCACTTCGAGCACAATCCTGCCTTGCCACATCACGAAGAATCCTGGTCAACCTATTCTTACGAGGCATTAAAATTCTTCCTAAAGGATTGCTAAATCGTAAAAAGTCTGCAAATCGCAGGCTTTTTAACTATGTAGCAAGAGAGAATAGTTCACAAATGGCATATGCGTATAAAAGAGCGCTTCTATATTCCTTTGCACGTGATTCACTAGCGGCATAAGGTCAACGAGGTGATATTTGATGATCGTGTTAAGCAATGGGAGCAACGCCTTAACATCCTCAGCGATCTCCTCTTCGGTGTAATCCGTAATCCCTACGTCTTTCGCTAGTCCTGCTATAAACGCGACGATTTTCTCTTCGCTTCCAAGCAATGATAGAGGATTGATGCCATCCATTCTTTTGGTAAGGGCATCTGCTAACGAATCCATCCCAGCAGCAGCAAAGTGGCTGATTGGCCTCGCTAGATGCTCTTGAAGCAGCTCGGCATACTTTTCCCGTGTCGATACGTCAAACGCGCTAGGATCGTCTGTATGGGCTTCTAGAAGGATGGATAGGGCCTTCTGGACCACCGATGCTCTGGTTGGATATTCACTAGAGGGAATATAATCCTTTATCTCGGTGTCGAATTCTTCTTTGACGTATTCGACAAGATGATCGGAATAGATGTCATGCGACACCCCAAAGAAGGAAAAGCCATATTCTTTCGGCGGGATATAAGGAACGGGGTCTTCACGGTTATAGACATGATGGATGTTTTGATATTCCACGGGGTCAGGGGTGCTTAACGACGCCTCAAAGGAATAAACATAAACATCATCCACCGTCATCTGATATTGTGCGACATCTTGGTTTAAATAAACGCCAAGGATCTCAGCCACCGCGCCTAGACGAGAATAACCGCTGATGAGGACTTTCGTTTTGTAGCCGGCGTATTGTTTCAAATAAGCGCCTAAATCCTCATAAACGGATTCAGCCACAATTCGATAGGATTCCTGGAGACCTTCTTTGCCCAAATAGAAATTGTCGTACCATTCTAATTGGTATTGCATTCCATCAAGAGCAGCCGTGATGAGATAAAACCCATTCATCTTACGGGCGGCAAATCCATAATGGCAGGATTGGATCTCATGTTTCCCATCGATATAACGTTGAGGGTAATAAGGATTCTCAAAGCCTAGATCATGGTAATAAGCATCCAACCCTTTTTGGGTGTTGGCCACCATCGCGAAACAGAAAGCATCCAAAGCAATTTCTTTCGAATAAGTAGTTGAAGGGACATCATAATCCGAAGTCTTAAAGGAAGCTTCGACAGTGCCCCCACGATAAGGCATTTCGTAACTGCCAGTTGCTTCTTCCTTGTCAGCCCTAATCGGCGCAGAACCGTTATTGCAAGAAGCAAGGCTACACAAAGCAATAAGAAATACGACCTTTTTCTTCATGCGCTAATGATACTCATAAAAGCAGCTTTTAAAAACAAAAAAGCCTGCAAATCGCAGGCAAACGAGGGAAAGATACCCCCATAAAAGAAAAAGCCCAGCAGCGCGCTATTCTTGCCGGTCGCCCGACTACCTTCGCCACTGCGGTGCTTAACTTCTGTGTTCGGGATGGGAACAGGTGTGACCACCGCGCCATAGCCGCCAGACTTTTTC
>ONWJ01000027.1 GCA_900321535.1 uncultured Erysipelotrichaceae bacterium | reverse complement strand
TATTCTTATCAAATAATGCTTGCAAATAGTAATGATTTTCCCCATAATTTACGGGCGCGACAAAGCGGGATGGACCATTGGTCTAGCGGTTATGATGCATCCCTGTCACGGATGAGATAGGAGTTCGACTCTCCTATGGTCCGCCAATCGCGCTGGCCCGGTAGCTCAGATGGTAGCAGCAATGGACTGAAAATCCATGTGTCGCCGGTTCGATCCCGGCCTGGGCCACCAGCAAAACGAACAATCCCTGATGCGATTGCGTTAGGGATTTTTGCTTATGAGATAGGGGGCATCAAACCAAATCTCCTGTCTTGGCCTACATATTGCTATGCCGTTTTTGTTTCAACGGTATTATATAAGCAAGGTTACCATGGAAATCAGATATGCGAACGAAAACGATATTGACCGCTTACTGGCTCTTTTATCCCAAATATTGGAAATCCATGCCAAGTTAAGACCAGATTTATTCGTTTCAGGCACGACGAAATACACAAAAGAAGCCTTGGAATTAATGTTGAAAGACAAGGATAAACCAATATTTGTTGCTATACAGGATGACGTTGTCGTCGGATATGCGATGTGCCAGATTAGAATGCCTACCAGCAATATGATTCCTAAGAGAATCTTTCATTTAGATGATTTATGCGTGGATGAGAAATACCGTCATCAAGGAATCGGGGAAGCGTTGTACCGCAAAGTAGTGGAAGAAGCGAAAAACAGTGGTTGCTATGAAATCACCTTAAACGCGTGGCCGGGGAACGATGCTGCAATGAAGTTTTATGAGAAGATGGGGCTGAAAACAAGGTCCATCATCTTAGAACATATCCTTTCATAGAGACTCTGCTAGTGATTCGTGTTTGGCAATTTTTCCGAATCATAGAAAACCACATCTCTTAATAAAATTAAGATTCAAATTTTAGTTTGATGTGGCTATAATCCGCTTGTTATGTGGACATTCTTTGTTGCGTTAGCCGTCCTGATCGGCGGGTATCTAGTCTATTCTAGATTCTCTGAGAAAATCTTCGCCGCTGATGGGAGAAAAACCCCTGCCATCGATCATCCTGACGGCGTTGATATTCATCCTCTTCCAAAATGGAAGAACTTTTTGATTGAGTTGCTTAACATTGCTGGCACCGGTCCGATCTTCGGCGCGATTTCTGGCGCCTTATTCGGCCCAATCGTCTTCGTTTGGATTGTGTTGGGCTGCATTTTAGGCGGCGCGGTCCACGATTATTTCACCGGCATGATCTCTTCCCGCAATAACGGGGATTCATTAGCCCAACTCTCTGGGAAATACGGCGGCAAAGTCGTCATGATTTTCCTTCGTATTTTCTCTTGCGTCCTCTTGATTCTTGTCACTGCTGTATTCGTCGTTGCCCCTGCGGATTTATTGGAAACGCTGACATTCGGCAATGTGAAAGCCTGGATTTGGATGATTGTCATTCTGGCTTATTATCTATTAAGCGCGATCGTTCCAATCGATAAAATCATCGGCAAAGCCTATCCGATTTTCGGCGTCATCCTGGTGGCGATGGCGTTGGCCGTCATCGGGGCGATCGTCTTCCAACAAGGAAAATACCCGATGGTCGAATTAATCGGCAATTTGAGAGACTTTTCTGCCGCTAACGGAGGACTTCCATGGTGGCCATTTATGTTCACAACCGTCGCTTGCGGCGCGGTCAGTGGCTTCCATGCGACCCAATCCCCAGTCATCGCCAAAACCATCAGAAGCGAAAAAGAAGGCCGTCAGGTTTTCTATGGCGCGATGGTCGCTGAAGGCATCATCGCTTTGATTTGGGCGGCTGCCGCGATGGCGTTCTTCCGGGTTGATACCGCCGAAGGCTTTGCGGCTTTAAAAGACCTTGGTGGTGGCAACTCTGAAACCGTCATGAAAATCTCGGAAACGATCCTTGGCCCAGTTGGCACGGTTTTAGCGGTCGTCGGCGTTATCGTCTGCCCGATCACCAGCGGTGATACCGCGCTACGAAGTTGCCGTTTGATCATCGCCGATTCCTTCCGCGTCGATCAAAAGAAGCTGAAAAACCGTCTTCTCATCACCTTGCCATTATTCGCCATCATCATCGGACTAAGTATCTGGTATTACACGGATTCAGGGAACTTCAATATCCTGTGGCAATGGTTTGCCTGGTCGAATCAAGTCATCGCCGCCTTTGCCTTATGGGTCATAACCATCTATTTGCTAAAAGAAGGCAAATACACTTGGGGCTCATTGATATCGGCGTTGCCAGCTGCATTTATGACCGCGGTTACATTAACCTATATTCTAGGTGAACCAAAGATCTCATTAGGGCGTTTCATCCCGTTGAATGTCGCTTATATCGTCGGGGTTTCTGGAAGCGCGATTGCCTTGGTCTTCTATTTCATCTATTTGATCCGTCATCGCGTGCTCAATAAAAACGTTCTCCCTGTCGCGGCAGAGCAAGAAATAGGGCAGCAAGACGAGAACCAAAATAACGAACAAGAAGAAAAATGAAGCGAGAATCACCGCTTCATTTTTGTTTTGATTCATCTTCGATGGAGATGGGCCTGCCGTTTTCGTCGTAATTATTCGGCTTATGCTTTTCTAATTCAGGGTCGATATAAATCATCTCATCAATCTTTTCTTTGAGAACACTTGGCTTCCCGTTCGTGTGTGGATTCGGAAGAGATGTCACCATTTTCTTTTTGGCTTCTTCTAAAGAAGCGTTGAACGATTCCTTCAAATTCTCATATCGTTCATAAATGCCTGAAGTCAATGCAAATCTTCTGACTCTAGCGAATAATCCGATAGAGACCACCAAATCATAAATCATGACGCCATAGATGACGCCAAGGCTAAAGATGAATCCAAAGTGAGCGCCAATTCCATTCGAACCAAACATATAGGTATAGACATTCGTGGACAACACATATAAGAAAGGATTCACCCCATAATAGAAGATGATCGCAATCATGAACCAAATCGCGGCAAACACGGGGCAAACAACGCCGAGGATATTGCCTTTCATATTCGTGTAATCCCAAAGTTTGACTTTGAAGCCTTTGATGAAGATGACGCCGGCGATGAATTCCAATAGATTCATGGCAAGCCCCATCAATAGAATCGGGATCAAATCATACCAAGATGGCCCAGAGACGGCCTCTCGACCAAACAAACCTCCTAAAGGATTATAGAAAGTCCAGGAGGAGGGGAAGAAGGCAACGCAGAGATAGCACATCAAAAACATGGTGACCATCCCAAATCCATACAAAGGCAACCACGGTCCTTTCATAAAACCAGGATTCACCCATTTTTTGGCTGAGACGAATCGACGGAATAAAACCTCGATGCACCAGCCTAAGAAAGCCCCAGCGATGAAAAGAAAAAGAAATAATAGAAGTAGTTGCATAGCGTGCGCCCTTTGCGCAAAATAATCATATCACTGCGTATCACCTTTGGTGCGCAAAAATAGCGAAACAACTATGAGAGAATACGAGAAGATGATCGCCGGGAAAATCTATGATCCGGCGGACCCAGAATTAGACAATAGACGACATGAATGCGACCGTTTAATGAGAATCTTTAACAATGCCCCTTGGGGAAGCAAAGAAGCTAGTGATGCGCTAGATGCCCTTTTCCCAGATCATGGGGAGGGTCTAGTTTTACGCGGGCCCGTATCGGTGGATTATGGCATCAATACTCATTTCGGGCGATACGTGTATGCGAATTTCAATTTCTTGATATTAGATACATGCCCCATCTATATCGGGGATGAAACCTTTTTTGGACCTAACTGCGCTTTATATACGCCGCTGCATCCAATGCATCCTGAAGACCGTGCGCCTTATTTCAATAAAGACGGCAATCTCACCGATAAGGAATACGGAGCACCTATTCACATTGGCAAGCGGTGCTGGTTCGGGGGCAATGCCATTGTCCTTCCGGGCGTGAGTATCGGCGACGACTGCGTCATTGGGGCAGGCTCGGTTGTGACCCATGATATTCCTTCTGGAAGCTTCGCTTGCGGCAATCCTTGCCTGGTGAAACGCAAAATAACCCAAGCAGATCGCCTTGAAAATTACCCTCATTTACTGAAGTGAATTTTCTAGTGGATATTCATCTTAGATGAATCCATAATTATCGCCATGAAAAAAAGAATTCTCACTTTGCAAGATTATTCCTGCCTTGGTAGATGCTCCATGACCGTCGCACTTCCAACCATCTCTGCCTCTGGCATTGAAACGGTTGGCATTCCAACCGCGCTTTTATCGAACCACACCGCGTTTTCTTCGTGGACATTCTGTGATTTGACGCCTGAAATCCTTCCCATCGTCAATAAATGGGAGAAACAAGATCGTGTCTTCGATGCGATTTATACCGGCTATTTGACCACCAAGCAAATCGAAGATGTCAAAGAGGTTTTCTCCATTTGCTCGGAAAGCAAAATCCGTTTTGTCGATCCTGCGATGGCGGATAATGGAAAACTCTATCCTGGCTTTGAGCCAAATCACGTTGAAGCGATGCGCTCTTTGATCGCCTTATCCGATATCTGCAAGCCAAATGTCACCGAAGCTTGCCTTCTTGCTGGCGCCAGCATGCTTTCTGGTCCGCAAGATGAAGAAACGTACCGTAATCTTGCTAGCATCATTGCTTCCTTTGGGCCAGAAGTTGTCATCATCTCCGGCGCCCATAAAGAAGAAGGAAAGCTCGGCTGCTATCTCTTTGAGAAAAAGAAGAAGCAGGGCACCTTGATCCAATTCGATTGCCTGCCAGGGGCCTATCACGGAACAGGCGACTTATTCGCAAGCGCCTTGATTGCGATGATCGTCAAAGGCAAAGGCTATGCCGAGTCGATTAAGATCGCCCATGAATTAGTGGCCAAATCCATTCAAGCCAATCTCAAAGATGGGGTGGATGGACTTCGTTATGGTCCTGAATTCGAAGGTGTCTTGTCTATCTTGAATCAGTAGTTGTTATTACTCATTTTCTATAGTGAAACACTAAAAAAGTGTTTTCATTTTGTTTCGTAAAGTACGATAATGCTTGTCAGAAAGGAGTAATAACATGAAAAAAGTATTGCAGTTTTCTGGCTTGATCGCCGCGGTCATCGCAGTTGTCGCATTCGTTCTTCTGCTTGCTACCCCAGGTATTGTTTATGCCAATGGCAACCTCTCTTATAGCTATGATGGCAATGCGGTTCTCTTTGGCTCCACGACAAATATCATTGGGTCATTGAACGCGACCACCAAAGGCGCGGTCATCGCTTTGATCGGCTGGATCTTGATCATCATCGCTTTCCTTGGCTTGGTCTTCGGCTTCATCCTTCCAATGGTGAAGAAGGACCTTTCCAAAGCGGCTGGCATGCTCAACCTCTGCGCCGCGATCTGCTTGATCGTTGCTGGTATTATGCTTTTCTTCACCCTTCCAAGCTACGCTTCCGCCAACGGTTGGAACAATACCGATAACTGTGGCTTAGGCGCCGGCTGGGTTGTCGCCGGAATCTTGGCTATCGTCGCTGGTGCTTGCGCACTTTGCCCGACCATCGCTAACTTCGTCGGAAAGAAGAAATAAGGCTTCTATTGCTACTGAAAAAAATCTCGTCATTCCGGCGAGATTTTTTTGTTGATATACCGTTTGTTTTCGAAAATCTTTGCAAAACTCGATTATTTAGCCTGCAATATCCTGGTCAATCGCGATGAAGCAGTGGTAGTCAGGATAAGCAGCAATGACCTTCTGACGGATCTTTTCCGCCAAAGCTTCGGGCTGCTTTTCATTGAAGCTGATGACGAGGTCAAAGTTCATGGATTTGGTTTCTTCATCGACATAGAAGCCATGGAGCTGAAGGATGTTGCTATCCTCTTTGCAGATGTTGCGGATAGTGTCCTTCATTTCCTTTAGTTGAGGTGTGCTGTCGTTTTGAGCGTAGATGCCGATGGTGAAGATGATGTGGTATTTCTCAAACAAGAGGTATGTGACTTTGCGTTCGATGCTTTGGATCTCTTTCGCGGTGAGATTGTCATCTACTTCTACGTGGACCGAACCATAGGAACGTTCTAGCCCATAGGAGTTGACGATCAAGTCATAGGCACCTTTGACGCCTTCGACGCTGCAGACATCGCTCTTCATCTGGTGGGCCAATTGATCATCGATACGCTCACCGACGATTTGAGATAGCGAATCAAGCATGGTGGAGATACCAGCTTTGATAATGAAGATGCCGATGACAACGCCGATATAACCTTCGGTATAGAATCCAGCGGTGTAGACGATGATCGCGCCGACTAAGGTTCCAGCGGATAACACCGAATCCCATAATGCGTCGGTGCCAGAAGCGTCCAAGGCATCTGAATTTGCTTTTTTGGCTTGAATTTTAAAGAAGACGCCGATTCCGATTTTGAATAAGATACCAACGCCAATTAACACCAAGGTCACGATGGAGTAGGAAGAGGGCAAGGAACCTTTTGGAAAATCGATGGTCCAATAATGAACGATGGATTGGATGGATTCATAAATTGCAGTGCCGCCAGCGAAAAGAATTAAGAAAGAAATCAGCATCGAAGTGAGATATTCAATCCGGCCATACCCGAATGGATGCTTCTTATCCGGACGTTTGTTGGCCAGTTTGGTGCCAACGATGGTGATGATCGACGAAAGCGCGTCGGTTAAGTTATTGACCGCGTCTAAGATGATGGAGACGCTGGCGGTGATAAGTCCGACGATGGCTTTTAAGGCGACAAGTGCGATATTTCCACCGATACCGATGGAACTGGTCATGATGATTCGTTTCTCTCTATTCATAAGAAACCCCCGTTATGGCTCCTTATGATAATTCAAAAGCGTATTTCGCTCCACCAAAATGCCCAACGATGTTTTTACACTATATGAAAGGGCAGTTTCTTTAGAAACTAAAAGGGAGTATATTCTTGATTATGTCGTCTCAAAAGTTTTTGCCAAAGACGATGGCTTTGGCTCGTATTAAGGCGATTTACCCTTACTTCATCACATTCGCCACAGGAATCGCGATGCTTGTCATCGGTGTTTTTTTCATTGAGCAGATCGCGTTTTTCAATACCGAGTGGAATCTGAAGATGAACGATTCTGAGTTTTATCTCTCTTTCGCGGCGTTCATGCTCTCCTTTAGCTGCTTTTATTTCCTGTGCCGACGTTATTTCCGAACCAAAGTCCATCCGATTGCCTTGATCATCGCGACGGTTTGCTTTTTGAGCAACCTCATCGCCATCATCATGTCGCCTAGCCAGATGACGTTAACGAGGATGGGTGACAACGCAGGAACAATCGAAGTCATCTATAGTTTTGTTGATCGCGGCAAAGACATTATCCTGTTCGGCGTTTCTTGCATCATGATGTATTCGCTTTTCGCGATCTTCCCTCAAATCACAAGAAACACGCACTCTTTGGCAATTCTTTTCTATGCGATGATCGCAGTAGGGCTAGTTTCTATCATCTATTCTCTATTCACCGAAACCTCCTATTACTTCGCTTACTTCGATGGCACCCCTAATAAAGTGCCGTCTACGGGTATCAAATCATTCACGAATAACGAGAACACCTTCGCGACCATTTTGCTATTGGCCATGCTTGCGACAGGGTATCTGCAAACCCAGCGCCAGCATTTCTGGAACTATGTTCTTTTGCATATCTTCTTCATCTGGTCTTGCTTGCTTTATAGCTTGACTGGCGTCATTCTTTCCGCTTTGTATTTGGTCTTCTTCATCATCTACCGCTTCGTGCATTGCCTGAATGAACATTTGCTAAGCCATTTTGCTGGTCTTGCGATTTATATTCTCATCGTCACCTTGGTCATCACCTTCTTCAACATGGGATTCATCCCAGTGAACAACCCACTCTATAAATTCCTTGACCGTATCAAGGCAATGATTGCCGCGCTTACGACCGAAGGCACGACCTTGCATGGACGTACCCCAATTTGGGGCGCGATCTATCAAAACATGTCGGGATTAGATTACGTGATTGGGCATGGCGAATTCCGTTCTTTGGTGCTGATTGATGCGATTGTCACTGGGAACATGAACGCTTATTCTGCTCATAACGGCTATATTCATATCTTCTTTAGCGGTGGTGTCATCCGCTCCCTTGCTTATCTTGTATTCATCATCTACATGTTCTATCTCTGCATCGATACGATGTTAGCCAAGCACACGACCATCGGTTTCCCTTCTTTCCTTGGGCTTCTTATTTTCTGCCTTCACGGCATTCCAGAGACGACGGCCTTCTTCATTGGCGATACCAAAGGCGTGATGGGCTTCTTGATGATTTGCTTGCCGGTATTGATCGATAAGTTCCAACGCAAGAATGCGCTGGTGGACAAAGCCCAGGATGCGATGCTGGATTTGCCTCATTATCATATCTTCTTCGCCCCCAATCCAACGTATCAGGCCACGATTGCATCGATGGTTTCTACAGCAGCGGTCATCTTCCCAGCCGTCGTCGTCTCCTTGCTCAGGCAGAATCAAAACCCCTTTGCAATGCAATTCAATAATTTCGGCGTTTACGTCATCGCGGTCCTCACCCCGATGGTGTTCGCCATCTACGTCTACAACGTCGCTCACTTGGAGAAGCTTAACCGTTATGGCTATTATGTCTTCATGGGCGTCGGCTTGGTCGTTATGACAAGCCTTGCCGTTTTAACTGGTGTCTCCGTCATCGACGCGATGGCTTTAACCATCTTAGATGGGGTTATCCTCTTCGTTTATTTGATTGTTGCCTTAGCCTTATTATCCATGCGAAAACCCCATTGGAATTTACAATTGATAAGGGTTTTGGCGGAGTTTTTCGTTTTTAACGCCGGCGTTCTCATCTTCACTTGCGTCCGTCGCTTCATCACATTCGATATCCAATATTTCACTGTCGCCTACGCGTTTGCAGTGGTGTTCCTTTTCTATTTATTGATGCTATTTGGCACCAGTCACGATAACTTCATGAGCCGTCTTCGCATCCAGGTTTGCCAAGCCGAATTGAAGATCCATCGCCTCGCTTTGATGTCTTATTCGACCCAGCAGGCATATGATGAAGCCTACCGCACCGGCATGAAGGTCATCGTGAAGCACAACCGTTACGATTACAAATAATTCTCTTCATTTTTAGCCTTAATCGTGGTTTGATATTAACAGCAATTTGAGGTGTATTATATGGCTTCTCAACCATCTTCCCCGTCTGTTTCAAACGGCCAAGCCCCTTTGAAATTGAACATGAAGCGGACCTTTTTGATTGGTTTCGCATTTTTTGGCATCTTGCTGCTTTGGCAAGTCTATGACTCCTGGTGCCCAACCTTCTTATCCGAGCTCTTCAAGAAAACCATGAATCTCACGGATGAGAAACAAGTCCAGTATCTGGTTGGCATCATGATGGCTATCGACAATCTCGCGGCCTTGATTTTGTTGCCGATTTTCGGAAAAATCTCCGACAAAACCCGCACCAAAATCGGTAAGCGCATGCCTTATATCTTAGTTGGTACCTTCGTATGCGCGGTTACCTTCCCGTTCATTCCGGTCTTCTTCCATATGAATAATCTGGCTGGCGTCATCATCATGATGGCGGTCACCGTCTTATTCGCGATGATGTACCGTAACCCCGCTGTCGCCTTGATGCCTGACATCACCCCGAAGCCACTTCGCTCCAAAGCCAATGGCATCATCAACATCATGGGATATCTTGGCGGTGCTTTCGCCACCGTGGTCGGTATCTTCTTCGTTTTGTCTCAATATCTTGGCACTGAAAAAGCCAGTGATGGTTCCTTAAAGCCACATACTTGGGCATTCAATAACATCTGGGCCATTGAAATCCCATTCTTGGTCGCTTCTGTTTTGATGCTCATCTCGGCTCTGGTTTTGTTCTTCACCGTGCGTGAAAACGAAATCGCCGAAGAAGTCAAAGAAGATATGAAACGCGGCGAAGAATACGCCGAAGTCGCCGATAAGGTCGAAGAGGATAAGCCTATCACCAAGGCCAACCTCACCATGCTTCTATTGATCCTCATCGCCGAATTCTTCTGGTTTATGGCGGACAATGGCATCGGCACCTTCATGTCCAACTATGCGATCTATTATTTGGGCACCTCCACGGCCTCCAACATGGTCAACACCATCGTCGGTGGCGTCGGCTCGGTCCTTGGCTTTGCCATCGGCGGATTCATCGCCGCGAAGATCGGGCGCAAATGGACGTTGCTCTCTGGCTTAGGCTTAACCTTTGTTTCCTATGGCGTTTGGGCCATCCTTACCTTTGCGACCCCAATTGCAGGAAGTGGCACCTTCCCCGTTTGGATCTATGTCATCTGGTTCGTCAAAGGATTTGGCATGTCGCTTGTCCACGTCAACTCCTTCCCGATGGTCGTTGAGCTTTGCTCCTCAAAGAAGATCGGCGCCTTCACCGGTTACTATTATGCTTCTTCCATGACCGCTCAAACCGTTACTCCAATGCTTCTTGGTTTGCTTCTTCTCAACCCGAACTTCGGCTGGGAAATCCTTCCAATCTATGCCTTGATTTGCTGCGGCATCGCCGCGATCGTCTTCTTCTTCGTCAAGAACGTCCACGTCAAACGCAAAGACGTGAAAGTCGGCTTAGAAGGCTTAGGAGAGGCGGAAGATTAATCCTTCTCCAACAAAGTGAGCCCGGGGCGACCCGGGTTTTCATTTTCCTCTAGGAAAAAGAAAAGGAAGACCGTAAAATACTAGAGAATTTAAGCAGGAAAACGAATGAAACTATTCCGTTGGAAAAATATCCCCAAAGTCGTCATCGCGATTTTGTTGTTGGCCCAGTTTTTGGTCATCTTTGGCTTATTGATTTGGGCATCCACGAAAATCGGCACGACGGTAGAAGAAATCGGTAGGCAAGCCCGTTATATTTATTATGGTCTCGCCATCATCTTCGTCACCGATTTGATCCTGGGGTTAGTGATCATCAATTCCGATTCGCCGGAAGTGTATAAAATCACTTGGCTTTTCTTCGTTTTCGCCTTACCGATTTTAGGCATCTTGCTTTATCTCTTCTTGGCCAATAAGCAAAATGACCGTTCGATGCAGAGGCGCTTGAAGAAATACGTCTCTCCCATCCAAAGCGTGCCGCCTAGAGAAGAAGACGTTGAGGAAATGAAGCGCCTCTACCCATATTATGAAGGCATTTCCTCTTATTTAACGCATACATCCCAAGGTGGGGTTCATCAACGCACCTCGGTCCAATACTTTGGCCTTGTCGATTATGCCTTTGAGCCGATTCTAGAAGAGCTTAAGAAAGCCAAGCATTATATCTTCTTAGAATTCTTCATCATCGGGGAAGGCAAATTCTGGGGATCTATCCTTGAGATCTTGAAACAAAAAGTCAAAGAAGGTGTGGATGTCCGTGTCCTTTATGATGATGTCGGCTCGATCTCAACCGTGCCTTGGAGATATGACAAGATCTTGGCCAAAGACGGCATCAAATCCATTTGTTTCAATCCATTCCGTCCTTTGATGGACATCCGAATGAATAACCGCGATCACCGTAAGATCATG
>ONWJ01000040.1 GCA_900321535.1 uncultured Erysipelotrichaceae bacterium | reverse complement strand
GAAACGATGATGCAAAGCACGACTAAAACCCAAAACGTGCGCTTAATCGCAGTTTCACGTTGAGCAATCATTTCCGGCGTGATTTCGCTTTCTTCTTGCTCTTCGATTTCGGTTTCGAGTTGTTCAGGCAATGCAACTTGTTCCATGGTTCATCAATATTTTAATGCAGACGATGTTCTTGGGTAAGGTTCGGTATCACGAATGTTGTTCACACCGGTGAGGTACATCAGCAAGCGGTCGAAGCCGATGCCGAAACCGCTGTGGATGCAACCGCCGTATTTACGGAGGTTGAGATACCACTCAAGGCCTTCGGTATTGCCGAGGGCATCCATTTTCGCTTTCAAGCGGTCATAACGTTCTTCGCGTTGGGAACCACCGATGATTTCACCTTCTCCTGGAACGAGGCAATCGCAAGCCGCAACGGTCTTGCCATCGTCGTTCTCTCTCATGTAGAAGGCTTTGATTTCTTTTGGATAGTTGTACAAGAATAACGGGCCCTTCACGACTTCCTCGGTGAGGTAACGCTCATGTTCAGACTGGAGGTCAACGCCCCACTCAATCTTGTTGTATTCGAACTTTTTGCCGCCGGCGATTGCTTTTTGAAGCAATTCAATGCCTTCGGTATAAGTCATCTTCGTGAATGGGGTTTCCAAGACTTTGTTGAGCTTATCAAGCAAGCCCGGAGCAATCATTTGATTGAAGAACGCCATTTCGTCTGGGCATTTCTCCAAGACATAACGGATGCAGAACTTGATGGTTTCTTCCATCAATTCCATGTCGTCTTCAAGATCAGCAAACGCAATCTCTGGTTCGATCATCCAGAACTCAGAGGCATGGCGAGGGGTGTTGGATTTCTCAGCACGGAACGTTGGGCCGAAGGTATAGACATCGCGGAACGCCATCGCAAACGCTTCGACGTGAAGTTGACCAGAGACGGTAAGCGAAGCTTTCTTGCCGAAGAAATCATCGGTTGAGAGCTTTCCTTCAGCATCGTTGGTGGCAATGGTAAAGACTTGGCCTGCGCCTTCAGCGTCATTCGCGGTGATTTCTGGCGTATGAACGTAGACAAATCCTTTGCCTTGGAAGAATTCGTGGATGCCAAGCGCGAGGACACTGCGGACGCGATAAAGCGCGGCGAACGTGTTGGTGCGTGGGCGCAAGTAAGCAATCTCACGGAGATACTCAAAACTATGGCGTTTCTTTTGAAGCGGATAATCTGGGTCAACGTCTCCTAAGACAGCGATGCATTTCGCATGGATTTCAAACGGTTGTTTCATCTCAGGGGTCAAAGCCACAACGCCTTCAATCAACAAAGAGGCACCCGTAAGGACATGGGCGATCTCGTCATGATTGGCCAATGTGTTGTCATAGACGACCTGAACATTCTTAAAGCAAGACCCGTCGTTGATGGCAATAAAGCCGATCGAACCGGAGTCGCGATTGGTACGAACCCAGCCTTCGATGAGCACGGATTCGAGTTTGGATAAGTCTTCGCCCCTAGCGAAGCGAGCATAGAGCTCTTGGACAGTAATAGCTTTTGGTTGCATAGCGCATTAAGTATACGCATACGCGCAAAAAAGTACACTAGACGAACGCGTTTTTTGCGAAAGAAAAAGAGACTTGCTGACACAAGCCTCAGATAACTGTTCGTATGGTCTCGCGGATTTTGAAAAATTCCAAATTCGGCGCAGAACTCGATTATTTTGTGGTGTAATCGTCCCAATGGTCGATTTTCCAGTTCGGATCAACGCCCAAATCAAGCGGAGCAAAAAACTTCTTCTGATACAGGCGCTCAGCGACCTTGGCGATCATCGCCGCATTATCGGTCGTGCACCATAAAGGCGGAATGATTAGATCGATTCCACTACCCTCAAGCTTTTCTTTCATCTGGGCCCGTAGATAAGAGTTTGCAGAAACCCCGCCGGCGAGAATCACTTGGTTGACATGGTAGTCATGCGCAGCCTTTAACGCTTTGTCTAGAATCATGCCGATCGCGACGGTTTGGAAAGAGCACGCCATATCGTCTACATCAACGGACTCTCCTTTTTGTTTACGGTTGTTCACATAATTGATGACCGCGGTCTTTAAACCAGAATAAGAAACATCGTATTTGCCGCCTCCGGCATCTGGAATGGGGAGATGGATCACTGGCTTGCCTAGTTTTGCATGCTGATCAATTGGAAGGCCGCCTGGATAAGGAAGGCCCAAAACACGGGCGACTTTGTCATAGCATTCACCGACTGCATCGTCTTTGGTTTCGCCGACGATTTCAAAATCCATGTGGTCCTTCATGATGACGAATTCGGTATTGCCACCGCTGACGACAACACACAAAAGCGGGAACTTAAACTCGCCGACGTATTCGTTCGCGTAGATATGACCGGCCAAATGATGGACAGGGATCAGTGGCTTTTGATAGAGCATCGCTAAAGTCTTCGCGGCTTGAAGGCCAACATGAAGACACCCGATTAAACCAGGACCACGGGTAACGGCAAACGCATCCATGTCTTCAAAACGAAGACCGGATTTATCCAATGCTTGTTGCAAGCAAACGCCGATATTTTCGGTGTGAAGTCGGGATGCAATCTCGGGCATGACACCGCCGAACTTTTCATGAACTTCAATTTGAGTGGCGACGACATTGGCGAGCAATTTGCCATCTTCTGTAATGGCGACCGCGGTTTCGTCGCAGCTAGATTCAATCGCTAAAATCCTAGTCATTGACGTAACTCCTTACCATGTAAACGGCGTTCTCGCCATTATCGTAATATTGCTTCTTCAAGGTAATTTCTTCTAAACCGTTCTTCTTATAGAAGCCTCTTGCGGCAGCGTTAGATTCCCGCACTTCCAGCGTTAAGAACTCAATCGGTTCGGCTTGGGTTTCGAAGTCTTTCTCCATTTGTTTCCAAAGGAGCTGCGCGACACCTTTTCGACGGAAGCTTTCCTTGACCGCGATTTGGCAAATCGTCGCGGAATTGAACGTGATGTAGAAATCGATGAAACCAACAACTTCATGGTCAACAACCGCGACATATAGATAGGCCACTGGGTTCTCGTTGATTTCATAGAGCATCTGGTTTTCATCGTAAGGATGATGGAAGCATTCGTTTTCGATCGCCATGACGGCTTTGAAATCGGCTGGCATCAGTTTACGGACGACGGTCTTGAATTTGCCCTTCTCATAAGAGTCTTTGAGATAAACCGGTTTTGCGCCTAGTGGGTTATCAACTTTATGTTCATCGTCCATGCACAAAAGAAGATTGTCCAAGACGTCATGATGTTCTCCCTCGATGCCTAAATAGGAGGCATCCCCACAGACTGCAGCTTCAGGGTGAGAGGAAATGTAGTCTAAAACTTCAGCATTACTCCAAATGGTATCTTCGATCGTTTCGTCTTTCCCATATACCCCAACGTAGGAGCGTTTACTTCTCGCATTCACTAAACAGAGTGAGGTTTTGCATGGGTTTTTAAGAATTTCTAAACTAGAAACGGCATAAAGAGGGATATGCAACGCCATCGCGATGACCTTGGCCACGCTCATGGCGATACGCACGCCAGTATAGCTTCCTGGGCCTTTGCCCACCACCACACTTTCAATGTCGATTCTTTGAAGGCCGTTTTCCTTCATCAGGCGATCAATTTCAGCAACCAGCAATTCCGATTGGCGTTGCCAAGCTTCATAAGAGACTTTGGCGAACACGCTCCCATCGCGAGCGAATCCAACCGAAAGGTTTTGATCGGAGCTATCCAAAAGCAAACTAACAGGCATGGAAATCCTCCTTTACTTTTTCGATGAAAGCGGCCCAGCGAGGGTCATCGCTAGAGATCACGATCTTGCGTTGATCTTCGCCAAGATGATGAAGGGAAATCTTAAGATGCTCATCAGGAATCAAGGGTTCAATATAAACCGGCCATTCGATGAAGCAAGCACCGTTGCCTTCGATATACTCTTCTAAGCCAAGCTCGATGTTTTGGTTCTCAAGACGATAGGCGTCGATATGATAAAGCGGCAACTTCCCGCCGAAATAGCATTTCATGATATTGAAGGTCGGAGAAATTACGTCGCCTTCAATGGACAAGCCTTTGGCAACGCCTCCAACAAGCGTGGTTTTTCCCGCGCCTAAATCACCCTCCAAAAGGATAACGTCCCCCACTTTTAACATGGAGGCCAACATCATTCCGAAGGAGCGGGTCTCTTCTTTGCTATTGGATACAAAAGATACTTCCATAGTTCACCTGGTTTGCATTATACACACTTTGTTGAATTGTTATTCAACACGCTTTGGCTTCATCGGCTGATTGAAGGCTAAGAAGCGATCAAAAAGACGGAAGATTTCCTCATTTTGAAACGGAATGACACGGTCGGCGATCATCTGCTTCACTTCCTTCATCGATTTGGCGATGACGCGTTGAAGCTCAACGGGATAGCCATAGGTTTGGACATGACGGGCAAACTCCCCTTCATCGAGGGTGCGTTCCACGCCGTCGGGATATAGTTTCACGTCGAGGTCATAGTCGATGTATTTCAAATAGTCCTTATCCCAAATCGTCGGGGAAGCGATATTGACATAATAGCAGATGTCCTTTTCAGTCTTAAACATCGCGATGACGTTCATCCACTTATGCTTGTAGAGGATGAAAACGGCTTTCTCTTTGGTCACCCATTTCCTGCCATCGGATTCGGTCACCATGGAAGCTCTAGAAGCAAGCGCCCAATACTCTTCGGTCTCTTCAACCAAGTAAGCGGGGCTCCATTGACGATGCAAAAGACCGTCATGCTTGTACGCCTGTACTTTTCTCCACCGCGATAAGCGGGAATCGTTCTCGTTGCTCATAACTGATACCTAACTAGCTTTGAGGTCATAGACCTCGACTCGCCTATATTATAAAAGCAACATGGCTTTTCTCATAGAGAAAAATAGAGCCTCATTTTCTAGGGATTTCGGTAACAAAAAGTAGCAACAAAATTCCAAAAGCAGCTAAGATTTGCAAAGATTTTAAAAACCTCTCGCATTTCTGGAGAGGTTTGGTGGGAAACGTTTATTCCTCTTGCGCCCCGTTCATCAGGAGAGCGATATCAAGGAACATGCGAATCTGCTTTTTGAATTCCATGACGTAATATGGATCAAAGGCATCTTTGTTTGGAAGGACCATTAGGTCGTCTTCATAGCCTAGCGCCCAATAGGTACGGCCTGGCTCAATCGCAATGGCAACGTCGACAAGCAACGAGTCGGTACGAATTTGATTCAAAGCAGTTTTAAGCTTGTGGGTCAGAATCTTCTTAAGTGGCGCTGGTCCGTAGACGGCGTACTTTTCGTTCTCTTCAATCGGCTGCATATCCGCGATGACAAGAGGCGGGATCGCACGGCTATTTCCTTTGAAATAGATGAAAAGTTTTCCTTCGCATGGGAATTCCAAAGTGTTATGCGTTCTAAGGTATT
>ONWJ01000035.1 GCA_900321535.1 uncultured Erysipelotrichaceae bacterium | reverse complement strand
GGGAAGCGTGGAAAGTTGGGAAGCCATCGAAAAGGATCCGGAGTGGTTTAACGGCACCTCTTGCCAGGTTGTTCATTGCCAAAACGGTGATGTTCCTCTCGGCTAGAAATCGATGCCCATGCATAGGAAAAACGAGAAAACATCGATGGAATGTTGAGGTTTCATCGAAAAGCTTTCTTGGTACCTTTCAAAGAAACGATTTTTAATAGCTAATCGTTTTCCCGTTTGCGATTTTGCTTTCGTGATCGGGTGGAACGATCTTTAGGAAGCGGAGACAGAGCTCATCGTTTTGCTTTGCCGCTAACTTCACAATCTCAAAGGCATATTGGTAATCGGTGACGGTAACGGTCCAATGGGACGGGCCATATGGCCCGGGGGTTACTTTGCTTTATCGCGGGACGATTATTCCGCGGTGACGAGGATGGAGACCAAGACGACGTATTCGGAAGCCACCGAGATGGTGATTTCGATTTCCTCGGATTCGGAGACGCAAGTGTAGATTTCTTCTTCCTCATCGTAGATGACCGCGTAGCTTGTATCAAAAACATCAAAGTCTGCCAGATGAATTATGCGCCTTGATACTTACGTGTCAGGGTGTTTTCATTTTTGTGCAGCAAAGTTATTCCTTTTGATGGATTAACATAAACGGGCGTCTCACCCAAAAAGTGGAATATTGTTAACAATTCCGAATCCAATGAATGGATTTTTGCCATTCATTGATGTATATTTTTCACAGGGAATGATGTCTCCCTTCTAGAAATAGAAAACCGCGATTACAAGCTGATGACGTCTATGACTATTTTCTTGTCATAGGTTATCAGCTTTTTCTATGACGGGAAGGAGCGTTATGAACATCTTTCTTTCGTTATTTATCATTTTTGGCGCTGGAATCCTTGGAGGATTGCTCTTTGAAAAAATCAGGCTGCCGAAACTGATTTGGTATATCTTGCTAGGTATTTTAATCGGCCCATCCGTGCTCAATATCGTCGATGAGACCTTGCTATCGATTTCTTCTTATCTTCGACAAATCGCTTTGGTCATCATCTTGACTCGAAGTGGCCTTTCTTTGGATATCCAAAATCTAAAGAAGATCGGGCGCCCTGCGATATTGATGTGCTTTGTCCCTGCCACATTTGAAATCGTCGGCGTTCTTATCTTCGCACCGTTGTTGCTTGGGATTTCGCATTTAGAGGCTTTGCTTCTAGGCTCGGTTTTGGCCGCGGTTTCTCCCGCGATTGTCGTGCCGAGAATGATCAAATTGATGAAAGAGGGTTATGGCAAGGAAAAGGCTGTTCCCGAGCTCATAATGGCGGGAGCTTCTTGCGATGATATCTATGTTATCGTCCTCTTCTATTCCTTTAAGAATTTGGTGGCTACATCTTCGTTTAACGCTTGGGATATTGCCCAAATACCAATCAGCATCGTAAGTGGAATCGTACTAGGAATCGCGGTTGGTTTGCTGTTGACGCTTTTGATTCATAAAATCGGATTGAACCGCATCATTAGCGTCATCTTGATGCTTGGATTCTCCTTTGGCATGTTGGCGTTAGAATCGTTCCTTAAGCCATATTTCTCTATTTCTTCGCTCCTTGCAATCATTGTGATGGCTTTGGTAGTGGCCATCTTCAAGAAGAAAGAAGCCAAAGAAATCCAAGATTCCTATAACGCATTGTGGAACGGGTTCGAGATCCTCTTATTCGCTTTGGTAGGAATCGCGACTGACGTTCATTATGCGTTTTCCAAAGAAGGGGCAATCATCGTTGGATTGGTGTTCATCGCATTGGTGTTTAGAAGCGCCGGTGTTTTGCTATGCCTGATTGCCACGAAGTTCAATGGCAAAGAAAAACTATTCATCGTTTTATCCTATTTGCCAAAGGCTACGGTTCAAGCTTCCATCGGCGCGATTGCTTTAACCGAAGGACTAGCCTGTGGGACCATTGTATTGACCGCGGCAGTGGTGGCGATTTTACTTACCGCGCCGATCGGGGCGATCGCCATGGACCTAAGTTATAAGGAGTTGTTGCAAAAGGAATGCCAAAACCCGGAAGAATTGATTAAATAATCAATTTATGGTGAAAAACGCCTAGGAAATCCTTATGATAATGCTCGTTTATGGAAGAAAGAAAAAGTGATGTCATCGTATCGGGCCGTGCCGCCTTCGAATACAATCTCGGCAATTTGATTTTTTCCTTTGTCGCTTTGAATATCGGTTTCGATTTGGGCGTAGGGATGCTTTGGCTATATCTTGTTTATCATGAGCAGATTCAATTGATCGGCGCGATTGCCGGCGGTGTCCTCTTTTTGCTTGCGACCGCCTATGCGATTTTATTGCTTTCTGGCATCACCAAGGCAAGAAGATCAAAAAACACGGTTGAGGCAATTGCCAAAGAGGATGAATTCCACGTCTTGGTCTATAAAGGCGAAGACCTCGCGAAGGAATATCATGTCGCTTATCAAAAAGCCCTCTATTATCGCATCTCAAGACACTACATCTTCGTTTATATGGCGAAGCAAAACGCGTTCCCAATAGAGAAGAAGGACGAGTGGGTTGAATTCCTTAATGCCCGCGGCATCCGCAAGAAATAACTTAGATAAATAACGTCAGCAAGAAGACGATTCCCATGTGAATCAGGAAATAGAAGTAGGAGAAGACTCTCCACCATGTTTTGTCATACCCGCGCTTCCCTGAATAAAGAAGAAGCAGGATCATGCTTAATAAGCACCAGCTCTCCCAGTCAAAGAACGAGGCGGTGAATTGGCCCCTGGTAACAAAGATGGAAGATAAAACCGCGAAAAGAATATAGAACATCGCACCGACGACGACCATAGATACGTTGATCGTGAATTGCTCTTTCCACGGCTCCATTTGGTAGCCATTTTTCTCTTTGATTTTTAAAAATCCCTGCAAACCTAAGGTAAATCCTAAACTGAATATGGGTCCGACTAAACCATAACCAGAACGTAAGAAGAAAGGGAAATAGGCTTGATAGACACCCTCATACCCTTCTTTTACCGTAACGACATAGGAGAAGATGATGATGCCAAGCGGAATGAATGCGAGCAGCTTTTTCCATTTCTTTTGATAGAGGAAAAATAAGG
This sequence comes from uncultured Erysipelotrichaceae bacterium, assembly GCA_900321535.1. Classification (GTDB taxonomy): domain Bacteria; phylum Bacillota_I; class Bacilli_A; order RFN20; family CAG-826; genus Alloenteromonas. Next base: position 5,631 of record ONWJ01000035.1, on the reverse strand, counting down.
TTGCCCCGTTAAGAAGAATATCGGTGAAGGGGTGCTGATCAAGTCTTGCCTCGGTATAACCCATCTGACGGAAATAAGGGATGCAGATGACAATGATCTCCCCAATGGTGATGAGCCCATACATTCCCAAGATACGGAGCATATAACGGCCTTTATGATGAGACTTCGCCATGCCCTCGGCCAAAAAGAACATAAACATCGGGAAAGCGAATCTCCCGATGATGCGGAAAACTTCTCCAACCGGATGGAGGCTACCAGTCCTAGCCATGGTGAAGGCATACCCAACATGATCGAGGGTCATGAAAAGAAACGCCAAAAGCTTCAGGGTGAATCCAGATAGGATTAACGGCGATCTAGACTTTGTCTCTTCCACGGGAATACATCATACGCGCTATTTGATTATGGGCAAAGTGGGGTACAATTATCCCATGCAAGAATCATTGCTTGAAAGCAAAAACAGCGCCCCTTTGGCAGCCAGGCTTCGCCCAGAGACCTTAGAGGAATATGTTGGCCAAAGCCATCTTTTAGGCGAAGGCAAATTGCTTCGCACGTTGATTCTTAATGATGATATCTCCTCCATGATTTTCTGGGGGCCTCCTGGAGTAGGCAAAACCACCCTCGCCCGCATCATCGCCCATCTCACCAAATCGGCCTTCGTCGATTTTTCTGCCGTCACAAGCGGCATCAAGGAAATCAAAAAAGTCATGGAAGAAGCCGAGGAACGCAGAAGGCTTGGCCAAAAGACAATCTTGTTCGTCGATGAAATCCATCGATTCAACAAAGCCCAGCAGGATGCCTTTTTGCCTTATGTCGAAAAAGGTTCCATCATCTTGATCGGGGCGACAACCGAAAACCCTTCTTTTGAAGTCAATTCCGCTTTGCTTTCTCGTTGCAAAGTCTTCGTATTGAAAGGATTAAGCAAAGACGATGTTTTAACCTTGCTCCGCCGTGCTTTGACAAGTCCAAAAGGCTATGGGGAGATGAAGATTGAAATCTCGGATGAGAATCTTTCCCGCATTGCCGAATTCTCTCAAGGCGATGCTAGACGCGCCCTTTCGACTTTGGAAATGGCCATCAGCAACGCCAAAGTCAAAGCCGACGGAACGTTCTTGATTGATGAAGAAGATTTAGAACAGGTCACTTCAAGAAAGAGCCTCCTTTACGATAAAAAGGGTGATGAGCATTACAACATCATCTCTGCTCTTCATAAATCCATGCGCAATTCTGATCCTGACGCTGCCTTATATTGGCTTGCAAGGATGTTAGAATCCGGGGAAGACCCGCTTTATGTCGCGAGACGCATCGTTCGTTTTGCTAGCGAAGATGTTGGCATGGCGGACCCAAAAGCAGTGGAATTAGCGGTCGCTTGCTATCAAGCCTGCCATTTTTTGGGCATGCCAGAATGCTCGGTTCATTTAGCCCAAATCGTGACCTATCTCTCTTTGGCCCCTAAATCCAATTCCGTCTACGTCGCTTATGAAAACGCGGCCAAAGACGCGCGGAATACCCCAGAAGCAGAAGTCCCTCTTCACATTCGAAACGCCCCAACGCGTTTGATGAAAGACCTTGGGTATGGGGAAGGGTATCAATACGCTCATGATAGTGAAGAAAAACTCACCCCGATGACTTGCCTTCCTGATGAACTGGAAGGACATGAATATTACCAACCAACCGAAGAAGGCTTGGAGGGCAAATTCAAAGCCCGTCATGAAGCCATCAAATCGTGGAAAAAAGAGCATCGTAAATAACGAATTCTTTCAAAACTGCATCTCAAGATGATTGTCGGTTTTTCGTAAAGAAAAAACGGGTATAATAAGCACAATGATTACGAAGGTCATCAAGATACAAGACCAAAAAGGCCTTTTGCGTATGCTTCCGACCATCGCTGCGGATGTCCCCGATGATATTTTCATTGCCACCAGCAATTCGCGCTGCGCCAAAGCGGATGTCTACGTCAAAGAAGGCGACCACGTCAAAATCGGGCAAGTGATCGGTATGCGCCATGCCGGCTTTTTTGATCAGCCGATCCATGCCACGGTTTCTGGTACCTTCGTTGGATTTGAAAAGCATTATCATCGCTCTGGGAAGCTCGTTGATTTCTTCAAGATTCATAATGATCATCTTGATGAATGGGATGAAGCCTTAAAACCGCGCACCGATGAGGAAATCGCTGCCCTCAGCAAAGAAGACATCACCAAGATTCTTTGCGATTTCGCCTCTGTCGGATTGGGTGGTTCTTCCTTCCCGACCCACGTGAAATTCAATACCGATAAACCCATTAAAACCATTTTGATCAACGGGGTTGAATGCGAGCCTTATATCACTGCAGATAAACGTTTGATGCTAGAAAAACCTGAAGAGATCATCGAAGGGATGCAAATTATCGGTAAAGCATTCAACTGCAAAGATATCCGACTCTGCATCAAATCGAAATATCACGATATCCGTCAGGTCTATACCGAGATATTGAAACGTTATCCAGATTCTGGCATCTCTGTTTGCCCGATTGGCAACTTCTATCCTCAAGGCTGGGAAGTCGCGGTCATCAAATCGGCGACTGGAATCCAGATTCCTTCAGGACGTCTTCCCTCTGAATTCGGCATCATCGATTTCAACGTTTCTACCGCTCATGGTATTTATCAAGCGGTGCGGCTCAATCGCCCGGTTGTCGATCGTTTCATCTCCGTCACTGGTGACGGGGTGCGTTTTCCATCCAACTTCAAAGTTCGAGTCGGAACTCCAATTGGATCGTTGCTAGAAAAATGCGGTGGCTATGCCGAGCCGGAGAAAGAGAAGATTTTCATTCTCGGTGGCCCGATGATGGGTGCCTCTCTTCCTAGCGATGATTGCATTATCACCAAGACCGTGACCTCGGTCATCGTGCTTAACGCCCGCAAAGACGTTGAGATGCCTTGCATCCGCTGTGGCACCTGCGTCTTATCTTGTCCAGCTGGGTTAGAGCCTAAGCAAATCATGGATGCGGTGAAAGCCAATGATAAATCACGTGTCAAAGCACTGAACCCACTCCGCTGCGTTGAATGTGGTCTCTGCAGTTACGTCTGCACCAGCCATATTCGCGTTACCGATTATGTCAGGAGGGCGAAAATCCTCGCAAAACTCCCATGAATAACGTAACGATCATCAAAGAGACATCACCTCATCTTCGCCGAAAAGACTCTCTTTTCCGCATGCTTTTGGATGTGCTGATCGCTCTTTTCCCAGTGCAGGTTATGGCGATTGTCGCCTATACCTGGAGAGCAGTGGTGATTCTTTTGATTTCCTTTGCGACGATGGTGTGCGCGGAGATTGTTTCGGTCTTAATCAAAAACCGAATTCCTTATGATGGAACGAAGCACACCTTGAAAGAGCAATTGAAGAAAGGCTTCTCGGCGGTCAATATCAATCACATCATGGCCCCGCTTGTATCGGCGGAGATCTTTGCCTTGATCATGCCAGCCCAATCCGATCCTGCTCCTGTGATTTATATCGCGACATTTGTTGGCGCGTTAGCTGGAATCGTCTTAGGGAAACTAGTTTTCGGCGGAACCGGGCAAAACATCTTTAACCCTGCCGCGGTTGGCATGGTGTTTGCAAAAATCTGCTTTGGGTCGCGTTACGTCTATGATGGAACTTATTATGTGACCGCGGTATCTACCGGAGGTACCCCATTAAGCAACGCGATTGCAACCACTAGCCCGGGTCTTCCGGATTTGCTTGGTCACTATACCGTCGTCAACGATTATTCATTCCTTGATTTGTTCCTTGGGAGAATTCCAGGAACCATCGGCGAAGGATTCAAATTCGCGATATTGATTGGCTTGGTGTATCTATTGATTCGCCGGGCTGCCGATCATCGCGTCATCGTCTCGTTCTTTGTGACCTTCATCGGTTTGATGGCCATCGCCGGAATCTTCGTGGCCGTTAGAGTTCCAGGAGTCTCTTGGTTTAATTTCATGGTCTTCCAGCTTTTCTCTGGGGGTGTCATCTTCGGCGGCGTGTTCATGGTGACCGATCCTGTTACCATGCCGATTAATTCCCCAGGTCGCATCATGTATGGAACGCTTTGCGGTGCCTTGGTTGTTTTGATTCGTATCTTCGGCGCATTACCTGAAGGTATGGCGTTTGCGATCTTGCTTTCCAATATGCTTGCCCCAGTTATTGATTACCATGCTTGGAGCAGCCAAAAGATCACGGTTAAGAAAATCATTTGGATCGGTGCGATCGTTGTTACCGCCGCGATCATCATTTGCCTTGCGCTAGGGCTAGGAGGTAGAGCATGAAAGAACATGTGAAACCTGTCATCAAAACCGCCTTGGTGCTTACCATCATCGCCGCAAGCGGGGCGTTATTGATCGCGGGAGCCAATATGCTGACGAGCCCGATCATCGCTAGAAACGAAGCCAAAAAAGAAGCCGATGCATTGCAGAAAGTATTTGGTGACGACGCTATCTTCGCTGAACCCAAAAACATTGAAAACTCTGCAAATCTCGTTCGCTTTTATGATGCATCCTATTCTGGAGGCGAAGGGAGAGTCTATAAAGCCAGTGGGCGAAATGGCTATGGGGAGATCGACATGCTCATCGGATTGAAAAACGACTGCTCTCTCTACAATTTCTTTGTTTTGAATAACGGCCAATCTTATGGGACAACCCTTCAAGAGAATTATTTGACCCCGATTCGTCTAGCCGATGATAAAGATACCGCCTATAACAACGTTTCTTGCGGCGCTACCTTCGGGGCCAAATTAGTCAAACAATTGATCGATGCTTCAAAAGAGCATTACAGAGTGGATTTGGGGGTGCAACATGGCAAGTAATAAAAAGTCTTCCATCTTGGTCAACGCCATCACCTCTGAGAACGCGTTGTTTGTCTCGCTCCTTGGCCTTTGCCCAGCTTTGGCAGTCACCAAGTCCATCGAAAGCGCTTTTGGCATGGGCATCCTTTTCACCGTTGTTTTGCTCGGCTCCAATATCTTGATTTCTAGTCTCCGAAAACTCATTCCTGACGCGGTGAGGATTCCTTGCTATATCGTTATCATCGCAACGTTTGTCACCTTGGTGAAGATGTTCGCGAATGCATTCCTACCAGAACTCTATTCAACGTTAGGCGTCTTCTTATCCTTACTAGTTGTCAATTGCGTCATCTTAGGACGAGCAGAAGCCTTCGCCAGTAAGAATACGGTGGTCGATTCGATTTTCGATGCGCTTGGAAATGGAATCGGCTTCACTTTGGCGATTCTTTTGATTGCCTTCTTGCGTGAAGGGCTTGGCGCTGGACAAATCGTATTCGGTAGAACGTTTACTTTCTTGACTGCCTTAAACGGCGGCAACGAAATCATCATTCCATTGTTAAAAGGTCCATCTTGGGATTATTCCTTATTCTTACTCGTCAATCCGGCCGGCGGTTTCATTGTCCTTGGTCTTGTGCTTGCGGTTTTGGCTGCGATTAAAAACGCGAAGGCCAATAAAAAGAAAGTCGATGAGAAACTTGCTAAACTGGCCGCAACTGCTGCATCGAAAGGAGGAGAAGCGAAATGACTTACATCGTGTCTTTTATCTTAGCCATCCTTTCTTACGCGCTTATCTCTAACGTTGTTTTGTCTCGCTTCTATGGCATTTGCTCCTTCCTCGG
>ONWJ01000020.1 GCA_900321535.1 uncultured Erysipelotrichaceae bacterium | reverse complement strand
GGTGATGGAGGTGATGCGAACCTTCTTGCCAGCAAGATAAGTCTCGAAGGCAGTTTTGAAATTCGCGGCAACGGTTTCATCAGCAAACTTCTTGTAGAAAGCAAGATGAAGGGTTGGCAAAACGGTGAAATCAGATTCATCGGTTTGGGTGGTCGCGGCTGGCTGAGAGGTGGTGGCTGGCTGGCTGGTTGTCGATCCTCCTGCAGAGGTGGTCGAAGGAATCGGGGTGCCTGGCCCATTGGCGCCGCATCCGGCAAGGACGAAGGCGGACAAGATAAGTGGGAATACAAGTTTCTTCATGTTTAAGATCCTTTCCTTATTTATTATTAGATGAGTCGATTGGCGACTCCATAGGCAACTTCTTTTAAGGTATTGGAAACGTTGTCAGCAAGGTTTCCTTTGAATGTGGATTCTTTGACATTGACATTGAAGATGGATGCAAGATGGGTTGCGGCAGATAGATAGCTTCCAGCATAAGATGGGTGCTTTCTGTCGTTTGCATCGTAAAGATCAATGTCCTTGTTGTGCTCATAGGTATAGCTGAACGCTTTGCCAACATAGATGACGTCAAGCCCGGTCTCGCTGGCGCATTGCTCATAAGCGGCGCGGATGCGCTTTTCGCAATCGGGGATGGATTCGTTTTGATTGCACATGCTTTCATATGCCCAAGTTGAATAGAGATAGATGTGAGCTTCTTGCTTGGCGTTTTGAATTTTCTGCTTTATTGCTTTGACGCCGTTAACGAAAGACGTGTAGTTATTCACCGGCAACGTGGAATGCTCTTGCAAGATGATATGGGTGTATTTCTTGTTCATCGCTTCATCAAAAACTTTGCCCAATTCATCGTTGCTATTTGCGGTGTCGATCAGTTTTTGAGACCCCTTGGTAACGCTGTAAGAGTTGAGTTGCATCCCAAGCCCCTGCCCTAACTGGGCAAAGATGTCAGGCAAGTCGTTATAGTAAGTAAAACTATTGCCGACAAAAAGGACCTCGGCCGAGATTTCCGAAGGATTGATGGATTCGGATTTCGGGACGCTTAAATTCGGAGCGCCGCCCCCAACGGTGCAAGCCGAAAGTAATAGGCACGATAAAGGTGTTAGGTGTGTGATTTTGTGCTTCATGTCACCCTAATATTAAAAAGAAATATCCATAACGTAAAATATGGATTATTTATCCGCATTATTCATTTTTGATATGGATGGAAATAGGTCGCTTTAATATCTATATATGGATTAAGGGATTTCTGTAGGGAATTTTGAATTAATCATCTTTAGAAAGCTTCGGCGTATTTTCGTCTTCGCTTTCTTCAATTTTATCGATGCGGTTTTCCAATGCTTGCTCCAGCCTTTCAGTCTGATCGATGCCTGGCTGTTCCGTTTCTTTGCTCTTGGTTTCGTTATAGAAGTTGACGATAACGCTGGTGATCGTGGCGACCACGATGACGCCATAAATACCTAAAACAACAGACAAGATTCGGCCAAGCAAGCCATGGGCGGTGAAGTCGCCAAAGCCGATGGTTGTGACGATGGCAAACGAGTACCAAAGCGCGTCTCCGAACGAAGGAATGGAATCTTCCATCATCGTGAAGTAGAAGGAGCACGAAAGGATCAAAATCACCAAACCATACATGATTTCAGGGACAAAGGTTTTGCGCATGATCTTGAGAAGGCCACGAAGCTGGATTCTTGAGAAGGCAAACGTGAGAACTTCGATAAGAGAGAGGAACAAAACCGCCATAAGCATGCCAGCTATGACAGAGGCGGCTTCGTTTTCTGTCGTTGATATAATGATGAACAAAACAAACCCTGCGATCAAAACAAGGATTCCATTGATGATGTAACTGCTTAGTTTCCTTCTTTCAAACATCATGCAAATACGATTGCCGATGATACTGACGAGGTAAATCGATAAGGTCGTGATGGCTAATGGGACCGGATTGGTAATGAGCAAAGAAAGAACGCCGGCAACTAAATAAGCGGCAGCGATGCCAATATTCTTGAAAAAGGCAATCTTGTTTTTCGCCTCAGCGACGCGGGCATACACCGAGACAACAATACGGGACAAGCACATGCATAGAAACATAAGGAATAGGAATAATCGAAGCATGTTGTCCCCAGGCTCAGAGCGACTCATGGCCAACAAATCAAACGCCAACGTTCCAACACTGAAGGCACCGAAAAGAATGGTCGACAGCCACCTGATTCTGTTTTTACTCATTTTTTTCATATTGAAATTTACCTCATCGACGCGGCGTAGCGATTGCTCGATACATGCTAATGTATTTTCTCACTTTGGGCATGCCTTCATCAAGTTTAGGCTTTGTGAATGGAGTATTGCTTTCATCGCCTGCAAAGAATCAGATTTAAAAAGAGGGCGTTTTCGCTTGGAAAAAGGCGTAAGAAAAAAACGCCAACGGTATCAATCCGATGGCGTTTTGCAGCGTTTTATTGATTTATCGCGTCTTTTTCTTCATCTTGCGCTTGTTGACATACATCAATTGATCAGCGCGTTTGAAGACATCATCAACGCTGGTGTCTTTGCCTTCGATATAGGCGGTGTATCCAATAGCAGCAGAGACTTGCTCTTCTGGGGACAAATCTTTGTCCTTGCTGAGCTTAGCAATCTTATCTTCGAATTCCGCCACCAACTGCTTGGCTTCGTTATAATCTCTATTCTTGAACAAGACGATGAATTCATCGCCACCAACGCGGTAAACTGGCGAATGAGCGAAGATCGCGCAGATCAAGTTGCAAAGTTTCACCAGAGCGCGGTCACCACTATCGTGTCCATAGTTATCGTTGATGTCTTTGAGGTAATTGAGGTCGATCATCGCAAGACCGAATTCAATTTCCTCTCCTTTGGAGATTTTCTCGTTAAGGCTCTTAACGACATTATCGAAGGCAATCTTGTTACGAACGCCAGTGAGAGCATCTTTGTTAGCAAGTTCCGCCATCTTGCCAGCGACGAGTTGGCTGGCTGCCAAGGCATCGTTAGCCTGCATGAGTTCGTGGATCTTGAGGTTGACGTCATTTTCCATCGTCTTCATAGCCTCAGCGAGGTTTTGGAACTCGTCGTGAACCTTAACATCCAGTTTCTTGAAGATTTCATGCGTCTGGTCAGGATTATTGACATCATAAGACATGGCGGCCTTTTGAAGTGCCTTGACAGGACGGATGATGATGACGTTGATGACGATGATGCCAATGATGGATAAGAGAACGACCGTCGACATCAAGTAGATGAAGAGTCTAACGATACGTTCGGCCTGCAACGCGCGAACCGCATCCATACGAATATCGACGAAAGCATAGCAAATGATATTGCCGGATTTGCTTGGGATTTTGCCGTTTGGGCCATAGACCGGGGCACCGGTGGTCGCAAGCATCAAGCCGGTAGCCTCATCTGTATAAATAGAGGCGACGAATCCGATTTCAGGCGCCTCGACCATCGGATAATCTTCTTCATAAAGATCATCGATGATGCCAAGTGGGAAATCCTCGTTTTCTTCGTCGTAGCAAACATAAATCGCGTGTTTGGAAGCGAGGTCAACATAGCCAAGATAAACGCCGTCGGTTTCGTTGTTGGCGAGTTTTACGGCATGCAGATATGCTTGGATGTCTTTATATTCTTGCATGGCGCGAACCGTTTCGAATTTCGCCATGTAGGTTTCATATTCTGGGGTGCCCTGCTGGTCACGACCAGGTTTAGTAGGATCATCGTTATAAAAACCAGAAACCTTATCGGTGATCGCCTGAGCTTTCTCTTTATCGATGGACAAAGCGACAGTATAGGCGAGTTTCGTGGAGGTGTTCTTGTAGTTCTCTCTATTGGTGCTGGAAGTGACGAGCGAAAAATACACCATCGCGATTTCAGCGAGGATCATTCCGAAGATGACGACAATCAAGGCTGTCTTCACTCGAATTGGAAATAAGTGTCTTTTCTTTGCTGCTTCCATTTTTCTTAAGAAAAACCCGATATCGCGCAAAGCAACATCGGGAGTTGGACTGGGGATATAGTGCAACTGGCTGCCCACTATCATGGGCCCTTTAGCTTTGCGTCGCCGAATTACTTCGGGTTTGCCATTTTTAATAATACACCCGCATGTCAGTTAAGAAAACCCATCAATTTTCAAAGAAAATATTTTTAAGTTTCCAAAAACTAGAAGTGGATATTTGAGAGATTTTATGCGTTGCTAGGGACTTTGACGACGTTTTCGCCATAGATCGTCTTGAAGTCATTCTTCATCGAGATGGTCTGGTAACCCTTGTTCTTCCATTCTTCATGAAGATGATCATTTTTGGCACCACCGTTATCGCGATTTCCATCATCCGCCACGAGCATGAAAGCCTTGGAAGGATGCGGATTGTTGCCGATGGTGTAGTTGTGCATCGCGGCGTCACCGCTGGAATTTCCAAAGGAAATGACTGGTTGTTTGCCGATCTCTTTGACGATGGCGTTGACTTTGTTGAACTTCAGATTCTTGATCAATAGTTCATCGCCGCGGACGATTTTATCGTCGGTTTTGTAGGTATAGTCGACACCGTCTTTGTCTTGGCCGGTGGCTTTCATCGTCACATCCATGCCAATGACACGGTTCTCAGGAATTTTTAATGTATCGCGGACGATTTCACGGCAAAGATAGCGGTCGGAGCCGGAGACGATATAAACCTGATAGTCGTTAGCGTGGAGATAATCCACCACATTAATCATTGGTTTGTAGATCGCTTGGGCATAGGTCATGCCTGTGAATCCTGGGACATTGCGGGAAAGGAAGGAGACCGCGTAATCGGAGAATTCCTTCAAGGTCATTCCTCCATAAGCTTTGGCTGCGGCTTCGCCATGGCGGATCGCCATATCAGAAGCATAGGTGTGAGTTGGTGCGCCGATTCTGATTTCCTCGGCGACGTCTTTGACTTCCTTTGGAGCGGTTGGAGCGTAGGTAGGATCTTCAAGAGCGCGATAGACGAACATCGTATATTCCAAATAAGTTGGGAAGAGCTCGCCAAAGACCGTGCCGTCCATATCAAAGACAGCGATACGGTCAGAGACCGGAATATAAGTAGCGGTGTCTTTTTTGTTCCCGTTTTCAACGAATGTCTTCAAGGCGGTTAAGGCCTCGCAGTCATTCCAATAGTTGAATTGATCCGCTTTCGGGGCGTTGTTATTGCCACAGGAGGCAAGAAGGGACGCCATAGCGATGAACAGGATTGATTTTTTCATAGGATTACCTCTAATTTTTCACGTGCAATCATAGGACCGATTAGCATTCTACTCAAGATGAAAATGGATTCGGTCGGTAATGATGCGCTATAAGGAATTAGGAAACGACAATTTATACAGTGTATAGTTTATTTGATTTTATCAAGACCTGATTTCAACAATAGGTAACGTTCGTACTTCTCTTTCGAGGCGAAATGCTCCTCTCTTGTTTGAATTGGGCAATTATTGTAATCAAGTTTTTGGTTCCCAAATTGCTCTGAGGTGAGGTCAAACGCCACTCCATCCACGATGTTGAAGCAATGATATCCGCCTTCGGGCAAAGCAACGCCGCGGACCTCGCCGCCAAAAATATCCTGAATCAAGAACGAAGAAATGGAACATTGACCAAGCGTCATGTTCTCTTTGCTCCATTCAGGACGATAACGCGGTGCGCATGTGTCGACGCTCCAGACATGGCTTAATGCATCGTAAAGATCGATGGGATTATGAATGGACGGGTAATCAGAATTGACGGGATGGATGTTTGCCACGTTTTCGTGGCCATAGAATCGATATGTTTTCATAATGGAACCTGTTTGATCATATTTTAGGGTAGTTTTAAATTGCGAGAAAATGATTTTGCATTGCTGAGCGCTATAATGTCTCCATGCTGAAAAAGAAAGCCGC
>ONWJ01000239.1 GCA_900321535.1 uncultured Erysipelotrichaceae bacterium | reverse complement strand
GCGAAAAGCCCGCAAATCCCAGCTAGATTAACGGTTCCAGCTTCAAATTTCATTGGGGCATCTAAATAGGTTGCGGTCCCGTTTTCATAGAACTTAACGTTATTTCCGCCGCCTGTCATATAAGGGTCCATCTTCTGTAGCAAATCATATTTGCCATAGAGGACACCGATGCCGGTCGGGCCACACATTTTGTGTCCAGAGAAAGAAAGGAAATCGCAATCGAGGTCTTGGACATCCACTTCCATGTGGGGAACAGATTGGGCGCCATCCACGGATACAACTGCTCCATATTGATGGGCGATCGCGCAAATCTCTTTGATCGGCGCTAAGAAACCAAGGACATTGGTGACTTGGGCCAAGGATACGATCTTAGTGCTTTTATTGATCACTTTCTTGAAGTTCTCAACCGTGATTCTTCCTTCTTTGTCTAGCGGAACATAGGTGATCTTGCAGCCTTTCTTCCTAGCAACTTCAAACCAAGGGAGAAGGTTAGATGCGTGTTCGGCGACACTAAGCAAGATTTCATCACCCTCACTGAGATATTTTTCAGCATAGGCAGATGCAATTAGATTCAAGGAATTCGTGGTGCCAGAAGTGAAAACGACTTCTTTCGGATTGCAATGGATGAATTTCGCGACGAGTTCTCTCGTCTTAAGAACTTTCACGTCCATATCGTAGCAAAGGTCATAGTCGCCACGATGACTGTTGGCGGTGTGATTGGTGTAATAATCGGTAATCGCATCGATAACAGACTGAGGCTTGAACGTCGTGGAGGCATTATCAAGCCAGGTTAAAGGACGGCCTTGCATGGTCTTGCCAAAAAGCATCGGGAAATCAGCGCGTATTTTCTTCACATCCATACTCATAAGCGCTCCGTGATGGCCTCCTGAATCTTGGCCTTAATCTCGTCACCAAAATAAGTGGCGATCGGCATCAAATAGCCTTGGGTGATAAGCTTTCTTGCTTCACCCAAATCAATGCCGCGGGATTGCAAATAGAAAAGGTGGTCATCATTCAATTTACCAACGACTGCGGCGTGGCTTGCGCGAACATCGTTCTCATCGATTTTCAAAATCGGCGAGCAACGGCCTAAGCATTTTGGATCGAAGACAATAATTTTTGCAGATTGACGCGTTAAGGATCCGCTAGACCCTTTCGCGATATGAGACACGCCGGTGAAGACAAGACGAGACTCGCCTTCGCAGATGCCATAACATTCCACTAAACCCTCTGTCTGACCCACATTATGGATGATGGAAACCTCAAACTTTTTATTGTCATTTCCTTTGGCTAACGAAGCGACACGAAGTGAGGCAGAAGCATGCTCCCCTTCAAGATAAACAGTTAATTTGATATGTGCTTTCGCATTGCAAAAATCCGCGAAAACCCCATCAAAAACCCCGTCTTTTTGAACGTGGACTTCGATTTCGCAATCTTTGAACGCGTCGAAAGAGGCGCATCTAAGTTGGAGATTTTCTCCTTCTTCGACACGATAGGAAGCGCTCTTGATTTGGTTGTCTAACATCAAGATCGGATTCATCATTCTTTGCTCCGCTCCGCTGTGGCGCAAACGCCGATGGAGACCGTCGACATCTGCTTCTCTTCTTTCTCGATTTTGATACCGAGCTCATGCTTGATCCATTCATAGCCCTCGGTGTCGATACGCTTCACCAAGCTGGCGTCACCTTCGACTTCGATTTTGCCATTGATCATGATCGCAGCTCTGGTTGGGTGGATCAAATCATAAAGACGAGCATAGTGAGAAACGACGAGGAATCCACGTCCTTTCTCCTGCTCCTCGATGATGGCCTTGGCCACGATTTGCATGGCGTCGACATCAAGGCCGGAATCGATTTCGTCTAACAAGGCGAATTTCGGTTCCAATAATTTCATTTGAAGAATTTCGTTGCGCTTTTTCTCGCCGCCGGAGAACCCTTCATTGAGATTGCGGTTGCTCATCTCAAAAGGAATGCCCATTTCCTTATAGGCCTTTTGCAATTTGGAATAATGCTCGAAAAGGCTCATTGGTTTTTCACGTCTTGCGTTCATCGCGGCTTTCAAGAATTCCGCCGAATTGACGCCTGGAATCTCGCTTGGATACTGCATGGCGAGGAAAATACCTGCCTTTGATCTTTCGTTGACGGGCAAGGAAAGAACATCAATATCATCAAGCAAGATTTTCCCTTCCGTGACGGTATAGGTTGGATTTCCCATAATCGCGGCAAGCAACGTGCTTTTGCCGTGTCCATTCGGGCCAAGAAGGGCGAGTGTTTCGCCTTCGTTGATGGTTAGATTAACGCCGCGCAAGATTTCATGATCTTTGACCGCGACGTGGAGATTTTCGATGCGTAAAACTGACATAGGGCCTCCTTAGGAGCGCCTTATTCTAAACATCTTGAACGGCAAGGACAAATAAAACGATAAAGATTTTTGTTCACAACAAAGATATATCTTTGAAGAAAAACGGCATTTTTTGGAATCAGGCAAAGAAATGTCACATTTTATCGAATGATTTTTTGCATGAAAATGTTGTTGTAACAAGTATTGTTAAAGTATAGAATTGTCACGCACGTTTTTAAGACGAAGGAGGAACGAGTTTCCTATGAAGAAAAACAAACTCACATTCGGCCTCGTCGCAGCATTGCTCTCTGTCGGTGCTCTCACCGCTTGCAATGAAGTGACCGCGGCTGAAGGGGTCGTGTTGACTTACACGGACGCGAATGGAAATCGTACCGATTACACTGCCGACGAACTCTTCGGCACCTACCAAATCGGTACCAGCGTAGCCAGCACTGACTTTTCGAAAATCAAAGAAGTCCTGATTCGCAAGTACTACGAATCCGGCTCCGGCAAATCTTCTCTTGAATCCTTGAAGAAGAAAGCCAACAACGACGTCGACGGCTATAGAAAAGAAGCCAAGAAGAATTCCGAGTCCAATGGCACCAGCTATGACACGGAATGGGAAAAGATTCTCAAAGCCCAAAGCGTCGAGAACATTGACGAGCTCTTCGACAAATTGCTCTACAATCACGAGAAAGATGACTTTGATTCTCTCGGTTTCTATGGCAAGTCCAACGCTGCCAAGAACCAAGCAAGAGACGGCAAAGTCTACAAACGCAATGGCGATGACATCGTTTATGATGAACGCGGCAACGCCGTCTTGACCGAAGAGGATTTCTTCCCAGCTTCCACCGAATTCGGTGAAGCCACCAAGGGTTACCTCGAAGACCAGATGCCATACCACGTGACCCACGTCTTGCTCCCAGTCTCTGGCACCAGCGAGACCAACGCCACCACCGCGACCATCAACGCAAGCGAAGCCCAGAACCTCGGTGAATTCTTGATCAAGCTCGCAAAGGCCGATAAG
>ONWJ01000049.1 GCA_900321535.1 uncultured Erysipelotrichaceae bacterium | reverse complement strand
AAGTCGCCGACGCAGCCTGACACCGAACGTGCTGACGTCATCGCGGATTACAGTCAAATCGACCCATACGGATATGATGCCGTCAATCACCGTTATACCTTCGCGACCCTTAAAGATAACGTAGAGACTGCCTCTATGGAAACAAGGCTTCTTAGAAAAGTCTTCGCTGGCATGGGCACGTCCTTATCCGCTAGCCCGCTTACTGATGCTCAAAAAGAAGACTTGGTAAGCTACATCGAGACGAGCCTCGTCGGTCTAACTGGCGACCGCAAGAGTGTCATCGACACCTTCTATCTTGGCTCCTTGTACAACGCCTTATTGGTCCGTGGCGTCTTCTATAGCAGAAATCAGAACGTCCCAACGGCAACCCCGCCTTATGTGGTCAACGTCCAGTTCAGAAACGATGTCTTCGATATGCGTAACGCCACCAACTATGTTGCAACGCCGGGCTTCGATTACACGAACCCCGTCGAACATCCATATAACGACAATGTGGCGTTTAGCTATGATGCCGTCGCTCAGGCGATTCGCAATTCGCTGACCATCGCGATGCCATAATCTATGTACTACTTATTGGATATTAGCCGCGGTGAATTTCATGACCTTGGTTCTTCTTTTGAGTGCGAACTGATTCCTTTATCGCACCCTGATGAGTTGAAATCTGTCCAAGAAGAATTTAAAAAGCGCCACCCAAAAGCCGATCATTATCCTTACGCTTTCCGCTTCGATGAGCTTTCTAGAAGCAGCGATGACGGGGAGCCTAGCGGTACCGGGGGTCGTGCATTATTAAGCCTATTGGAGCAAAAACAGTTAGGGAGATGCCTGATCATGGTCGCCCGCTTTTTCGGCGGCACCAAACTTGGGATACCTCGATTACGAAGAGCCTTTGTCGGGTCAGGGGAAGACGCGATTGCCCAAGCCACCTTATTCGTGGAGCAAGAGCAGTACGTTTATCATCTCGAGATCTCTTATTCTTTGTATTCGGTCTTAGAAAAGAATCAGACAAGATATGGATATCAACTGAAAAACACATCTTTTGATGTGAATGTCGTTACGGATTTGTGTTCGATGCGTATAATGGACGAGCCATGGGAAAAGATGGGGCTAAACCCAACTCTTCTCATCGCTCCTAGAAAAGATATGTTGCTTGTGGAGGCTAAGGTATGATCACGACCGCTGAATATCAATCCCGCAGAATGCGGTTATTCTCAAAGATGGAGGAAAACTCCGTCGCGATTTTGTTTTCGGGTGTCCCGAAAGTTTGCTCCGCGGATGAAGATTATCCGTTCGAAGTGAACCGCAATTTCTATTATCTCACCGGCATCGAACAATCCGATTCGAGCCTCGTGATGTTAAAAAGCGGTGGGGAATTGCGGGAATATTTGTTTATTTCGCCTTTTGATCCCGTCAAAGAGAAGTGGTATGGAAAACGGTTGACCACCGAAGAAGCATCCCTTTCTAGCGGGGTCAGAAACGTCCTCATCAACTCGGCATTAGAAACTCGCGTCGACCATCTTTTATCGGCTAACGGAGACTATGAAGCGGTGCGTAAAGTCTATCTCGACCTAGACCGCGAGATCAAAATCGCAGACGCGACCTCAACCCAGAATTATCGTGATGCCTTGATCAAAAAGCATGGCCGCATCATCGTCAACGATATCAAGCAGATGATCTTCGATCTTCGTTTCGTCAAATCAAGAGCCGAAGTCGATGAATTCCGCAAAGCGGTTGCCCATACTCAAATCGGCATCACGGCCGTTATGGCGGAAGTCAAAGCCGGAGTGAGAGAATATGAGCTCGCGAACACGTTCTTAAAAGCCATCAACGATGACAACGGCTATCAAGGAACCTCGTTTAATACCATTATGGCCAGCGGTGCTCATTCCACGATTCTTCATTACCCACTTCCGATGGATACCTTAAGGCAAGGCGATGTCTTATTGATGGATCTTGGTTCCAAGCATAATTATTACTGCGCGGACGTCTCTCGCACCGTCCCAATCGGTGGGAAATTCACCGACTTGCAAAGAAAGATTTATAACATCGTTTTAGGCGCTAACAAAGCGGTGGCAAAATTCGTCCATCCTGGCTTAACCATCAATGATTTGCAGGCTTTTACCATCGAATATCTTTCTACCGAATGCGTCGCAGCCGGTTTATTAAAGAATAAAGAAGATATCAGCCGCGTCTATTTCCACGGGGTCTCCCATCATATCGGTCTAGATACCCATGATCCTGCGACCAAAGATAAAAAGCTTGTTCCAGGTTGCATCATCTCCGATGAACCGGGTCTTTATTTCGCTGATTTAGGCATTGGGGTTCGTATCGAAGACGACCTCCTCATCACCAAAGACGGGGCTGAGGTTTTGACTCAAGATATCATCAAGGAAATCGACGAGATCGAAGCCTTCTACGCGCACGTACGATAACTTATCTATTTTTCGCCTAACAAGCGGCAGGTTTTCTTTCCCTTTTGGAAGAAAACCTTTTATTATTTCGCTATGAAGAAATATATCTTGGCTATCGACCAAGGCACGACATCCACACGTGCCATTTTGGTTAATTTCAGAGGCGAAGCCTTATTCAAGGCTCAGCGTCCTGTGGATTGCTTGTTCCCAAAACCAGGCTGGGTAGAGGTGGATGCGGACCGCATTTGGATTTCCGTCATCGACGTCGTCAATGAGCTTTTGGTTTTGGCCAATACGAATTGGGATGAGATCGCCGCGATTGGCATCACCAATCAACGTGAAACCACCGTCGTTTGGGACAAAAATAGCGGCAAGGCCGTCACCAATGCGATCGTCTGGCAATCCAAACAAACCCAAGCGCTTTGCGATGAACGGGAAGATCAAATGGAATTCATCCAGTCGAAAACCGGTCTGCGCATGAATCCTTATTTCTCGGCTTCTAAAATTCGTTATATCCTCGACCATATCGATAATGGACAGGAACGTGCCGATCGTGGCGATTTGCTCTTTGGCACGATCGATTCTTGGATCATCTTTAAGATGACCAAAGGCAAGAGCCATCTCACCGATGTCTCCAATGCCTCCAGAACGATGCTTTTCAATATCTTTGATATGAAGTGGGACAAATCTCTTTGCGATATCTGGGATATCCCGATGAAGATGTTGCCAAAAGTCGAAGACAATTCCGCTGATTTTGGTATCGCTTCTTATTTCTGCAGCCATGTTCATATCCGTGGCGTCGCTGGCGACCAGCAGGCGGCGTTGTTTGGTCAATGCTGCTTTAATGTCGGCGATTCGAAAAACACCTACGGGACCGGTTGCTTCATGCTGATGAACATCGGGGAGAAGCCGATTCTATCGAAATCTGGTTTATTGACTACCGTCGCGTGGAGAGAAAAAGGCAAGACCACCTATGCCTTAGAAGGCTCCGTCTTTATTGGTGGTGCCATTGTCCAATGGCTACGCGATCAGACCCGCTGGTTCGAGGACTCCTCTGATTCTGAATACTATGCGAAGAAGTGCAAAGACACGGCTGGCGTCTACTTTGTTCCAGCTTTTGTTGGCTTAGGAACCCCATGGTGGGACGATGACGCCCGTGGCGCGATCTTTGGCCTTACCCGTGGCTCAGACCGTCATAATATCACCAGGGCAGCCCTAGAATCGGTTGCCTACCAATCCAAAGACGTCATCGAAATCATGAAGAAAGAAGCGCATCTTGACCTTCCCGCATTACGTGTTGATGGCGGGGCAAGCGCGAATTCGTTGATGATGCAATTCCAGGCCGACATTCTTCAATGCGAAGTCCATCTGCCTTCTTGCCTTGAGACAACGGCCCTTGGTGCGGCGTATTTCGCAGGCCTTGGGATTGGATTCTGGAAAGACATGAAGGATATTGAGGCTCATCACCTTATTAAACGTATCTATCGTCCAGACATGGATCAAGAAGAGGCGGCAAGACGTTATCGTGGCTGGTTAAAAGCCATTGAGGCGACCCGTCTATTCAAAATCGAAGAATGACTTATAAAATTGGGGCGAAAACCTGCTTCGTCCCTTTTTCTTTCGCCCTCTCCGTAAGATAATAATGATATGCGAAGAATGCGTCTTCTAAGACACGCGATTGTGGTGACTCCTTCCTGTAGGAAACCACTGTTTTTAGCCTACCGTCAAGCCTATCCAGAAGATGACATCACCCTTTTGACATTAGAGGAATTGGAGCAGTTATTTCTCTATCAATATGATGACCGCGCGCTTCGTTACCTACTAGAGAAAGGAAAAGGCTATCAAGAGGCGAAAGATACCTTGAAGGCCATCTCCTATATCAAATTAAGAAAACATTATCAGCATCCTAGACTCGTTGAGCTTCAAAAGCTTGCTCAGGAACTGGTGGACCTAGGCTATCTATATAAAGATGAATACGCCAAGTACATGTTCAAAGATAAATACATCGTCTTGGATGGATACCAGGTTGGGAAGCGCATTTCCTATGCTTTAGATGATGTTCCCAATATCTGCATGACCTGGCTTCCAAATGAGGAAGATAATCAAAATTATCCCCGAATTGCAGAGTTTTCTCATATTTACGGCGAGTTGCATTATGTTTGCAATCGGATTGCTGATGACATTGCTCATGGGGTGAAGCCCGAAGACATTTTGATTTCTGGCTACAGCGAAGAATATCGTCTTCCACTTTCTTTGATGAGCAAGGCCTATGGTTTCACCGTCGCTCTTCCTTCTTCTACTTCTCTTTATCAGTCTCGCCTAGGAAAAGTGTTCTTATCTTCGCTGGATGATTTAGATAGCATCGATGAAGCATCTATCACCGCCTGCTTGAACACATTAAGAGAGACCTTTGGATCTAACCCTAGTTTCTCTTCTTTGGTTCAGGCTGCTTTTGGCTTATGCTGCAATGGCATCGCTAAATCGAAACAATTGCAGATCTATGAAGAAGCCCTGAAAGAGAAAAGAGAAGCCGCGACTTCCTATGAACATGCAGTAGGACTGCTCAACGAGGATTTCCCATTGCCGGGCAAGCGGATTTACCGCATCGATTTCAACCTCAGCAATTCTCCTCGCGTCATCGGGGATAACGACTTCTTGTTTGACGAAGAGAAAAAAGAACTTGGTATGCCTGTTTCGCTAGACTATAACCGCGAAGCCAAAGCGAACTTGCTTGCTTTCTTGCGTTCTCCTAGCGTTGTCTCGGTGAGCTACCATGCCCGTCATCTTAACAATTCCAAAAACCCTTCTTCCTTGATGGCGGCTAAAGAAAAAGACGTAAGTCCAACCTCCCCGATGCTCGTTTTATCCAAACCGACCTTAGATTATGAATATTCCACTGAATTCGCCAAAATCTGGAAAGCCTCGTTATTAGATGAGTATGAGCAATTCGGCGTGCTTGCTCCAGAACTCCATTATCTAGAAGACACGCTCGGAAAAGAAACTGTCTATTCCAATGAGTTCGTTCATTTTGATGATGCGAATAATCTAAACGGGAGGCTCGTTCTTTCCGCTTCTAGCTTAGATACCTTCTATAAGTGCCCCTTCCATTATTATTGCAAATACGTTTTGAAGATCGATGATACCGAGTCTGAATTCACTGCCTCTATCGGCACGATTTTCCATGCGGTCTTAGAGCATTATTACGATGCTGGTTTTCATCTAGAAACCGCTTATCAAAACGCGATCAAAGAAGAAGAAAATCATCGCGGCGAGCCTTTCTCTTCGCGAGAAAGAGTATTGCTCAAAAACCTTTATGATTATCTAAAGGTCGATACCGAGTTCTTAGCCCGTCAGGATGAGCTCATGCATTCTCCTGAAAACGGGGAAAAATACAAAGTGGAATACCGCCGAGAATTCCGCAGAACCATTCCGGTCCAGACAAATCTTGAGCTTACCGGCAGTGCGGACAAAATCATCTTGACCGAGAACGGAAAACAAAAATATGCCACTTTTGTAGACTATAAGAGTTATTCGAAGGTCTTTGATAAACGTTATGTCCCTTATGGTTTCTATCTCCAGTTACCTCTTTATGCTTATATGGCAAGCCGCCTAAAAGAGTTTGAAGCGTATCAAACACTTGGCCTTTTCATCGCCCCAATCCTTCCGATTACCTTATATGGTCAAAAAGGAAAAACGCTTCAGGAATTGCGGTGGAGCGGTTT
>ONWJ01000013.1 GCA_900321535.1 uncultured Erysipelotrichaceae bacterium | reverse complement strand
AGGGGAAAAATACTGATCAAGTAAGCAACCTTCTTTCATTTAGGAAATGACGAAACGGGAAGATAGATCGTTCCATAGAGGCATTGACAAGGACGCTATAATAAGGGCTATGATCCTCAACACCGGACAAAGAACTGATATCACCGCCTTCTATTCCAAATGGTTCATGAATCGAATCAAAGAAGGCTTTGTTTTGGTCCGAAATCCTTATTATCCAACGATTGTGACCAAGTTCATGTTAGATCCAAAAGTAGTGGATGTTATCGGCTTCTGCACCAAGAATCCGCGTCCAATGCTCCCTTACTTGGATGAACTAAAAGACTTTGGTCAATTCTGGTATGTTTCCATCACCGCGTTTGAGAAAGATTTAGAACCCAATGTTCCTCCTATTGATCAAGTGATTGAAGATTTCCAAACTCTATCCAAGAAAATTGGAAGTCAGGCTGTTGCTTGGAGATATACTCCCATCATCGTTGATGAGAAATATACGGTTAAAAGGCACCTAGAAACATTTGAATACATCGCCTCAAAACTAGAGGGTTATACCTCTCTAGCGGTTTTCGGATTCGTGGATATCTACGATAAGCTCGCAAGAATCCATCCCGAAATCAAAGATACTGACGATGAAAGCAAAGCAAAGATCGCGAAAGCCTTCTTAGAAATCGCGAAGAAGCATCGTATGGAGCTAAGACTATGCTCCAAAGAGAAGTGGCTGAGCGATTATGGCATCGACGTCAACGGATGCATGCGCATCGAAGACTATGAACGAAGTATTGGGACAAGGCTTGTTATCAAGCAGAAGATGCAAGCTAGAAGCGGTTATTGCTCCTGCTATCTTTCTAATGATATTGGGTCATATAACTCTTGCCTTCATCTTTGTCGTTATTGCAACGCGAACGGGGATGAAGCAACCATACGACATAACTTCATGAATCATGATGATAATAGCCCTTTGCTGATTGGGCATCTAAACCCGGAAGACAAAGTACAAGAAGCAAAACAAGAATCATACAAAAGAGAGATTTTGCTTTTCTAATAAGCGCCGAATAAAAGAAAAATAATGCACTTTTGCAGCATTATTTTGTTTTTTGCTACCAATTAAGATTGAAAAACGACTTGGTTCTTGCCGTTATTCTTGCCGCGGTACATTCGCTGGTCGGCAAGCTCAAGCCATTTCTCTAAGGTGAGGCCATCTTCGTGCCTGTATGCGCCGATGGTGATGGTGATATGAATATTGAAATACTCGAAGGCGAACAATTCGGTTTCGATGCTCTTACGAACTTTCTCTAGTAGCTCTAATACTTTATTGTTGTCTCCTTCGTTAAGAACAAAGACAAATTCCTCGCCACCATAACGACAGAAGAAGTGGTCTTTTTGATCTTTCAAAACAGAAGAAGTGATTTCCGCGACACGCTTTAAGATGAAGTCGCCTGCTACGTGGCCGTGGGTATCGTTGATTCCTTTGAAATCATCGATATCAAACAGGGCGATAACATGAGAATCGGTGACCTCTAGCTGGTCATAATAATCGTATAAGCCATATCGATTGTTGACCTGGGTCAATTCATCGGTTCTTGATTCGCTCATGATCTGCTGTTCCAGCGTGACAGCGTATTTCAAAATGACAACCAAATAACTAGCGATGAAAGCGAAGACTCCGATCGCGTGGGTGGTGAACAATGTCATCTCTAACCATGGCTCAATTTGATAATACGGCGGGTTATTACGAGAGACGAAATAGAGGGTCAAATAGATCGCTAGCGATAAACCAACCCAAATCAAAGAATTTCTTGTGCTTCTATGCTTGGAAAAATAGGAAGTGAAGAAGGAGACGACACATAAACCAATGAGATAGAAGTGGAAGCCACTTCCAAATCCAACCAGCAACGTCGAAGCGATGATAAACGCGAAGAATTCATTTCCGCAAAGTAAGGCATAGAGATAGAATTTTTTCTTTTTTATGACCAAGAAAAACAGTAAATAAATCGCGATAACACCAAGAGTTATATAAATCATGATGTTAAGTTTCGCGACAATGAAAAGAATCAAATAAAAAATATGAACGATCAGATAAATGATATTTGCAGCATAAGCAGTTTTGCTAATCGTTTTACGCTGAAATTGCTTGTAGTTTGTGCCCGCCATGTTTTTACCTGTGGTAAATTATAGCAACTATCTATCTTGTGAAAACAAGAAAGATAATTAAGGCTGAAATATTTATTTATTGGGATGGCAATCCGAATCAAAAACAACTGCACGGGTAGGCTCTTTTATTGTTTCACCATAGTTTTCTAATGGGTTTATTCGGCTTTAATTAACGGAATGAGCTCACCAAGATTGTTGAGGAACAGATCGGAATTGGATTTGGCCAAAAGGATGTCTTTGGTCGTGCTTTTATCATAGACCCCAATGGTTAGATAGCCGGCGGCTTTGCAAACCTGGAGGGGAATCATCGAGTCTTCGATAACCGTGACGTTCTTTGGAGCGTACCCAAAGTGAGCGGCGAGTTCATCGAACATTCTCGAAGTGGATTTGTTAGAAGCGCTGCAAGAAGGGTCGGTCGCGAATTGGAAATAGCTTTCGATGCCAAGTCGCTTTAATGCGGGTTTGTAAAGATGTGGCGAATTCGCGGTGGCAATCGCTAGAGGAATGTTATAGTGCTTGAAACACTCTAACAGTTCGATCGCGCCTTCTTTTAGAGGAATCTCTTCCTCGTATTCTTTCTTGGAAAGGAAATCCCATTCATCAAGAATCGCCTGTTCATCTAGTTCAGGGAAGTAGTGCTCTTTGGTGTAGGTGGCCGCCTTCTTTAATCCCATCGTTGAAATGGTGGCCCCATAATGAGGCGGTACTTCTTGGTTATGACGGGCGAAAAAGATTTGATCGATCTTCGCCCAAAGCGAGGTAGAGTCTAGTAATGTTCCATCTAAATCGAAGATGACAAGCAAGATTTCCCTATCTAGGATTTTCATCTTGTCTATCCTATCAAATCTCGATAATGAATCAATCACGGCGTTAGCCCCAATTCTTACTTCCTATAAAAGGAAGTTCCTTTTTTCTTTCTTCCTGGCATGGTAATATTCCTCCGCTGTTATGATTGCTTATTTTTTGAACGAACTTACTAGCGACGAAGCTCTTTCTAGCGAAGCTACTTCTTCCGCCGAATCAAGCGCGACCTCTTCCGCCGCCTCGAATGCGAATGTTTTCGCTGATTTTTGGAACAAGGTTCTAAACTTCTTCTCCGAAAACGTTTGGAATATCGTTCGTTTCTTCAGTGTCCTCGTCATCGGCATTCTTGTCATTTGGATCATCATGTCGATTGTCAAGCGCACGATGCGCCATCGCGAAGTTGATCCTATCATTGTGAACTTCACAGCCGGCATCATCCGTTTTTGCCTCCTATTAGTCTTGATTCTAATTTTGCTCTCGACGATCGGGGTTCAGATTACGGGTATCACCACCGCGATTTCCGCTGCTGTGTTAGCAGTCGGTATGGCGTTAAAGGACAACCTTTCCAACCTTGCTAACGGCATTATTCTGGTCGCTTCAGATAAATACAAAACCGGCGACTATATCATCGTCGGAAGCGTGGAAGGCTCGATCACCGAGATCAATTTCCTCTTCACCGCGTTAAAAACCAAAGACGGCAAACAAGTTCTTATGCCAAACTCCACGATGGTCAATTCGCAGGTCACAAACCTCGGCGCTTATCCTACCCGCCGCGTTGACCTCACCATCCCAGTCGCTTATGACACCGATGTCGAGAAGGTAAAGAGCATCATTATCGAAGTCATGCGCAGCGATGGCAGAATCTATCTTGATCCAGCTCCTTTCTGTGCCTTGAAAGATTTCAGCGCATCCTCGATTGATCTATTCGCCTATTGCTGGGTCGACGGCGATGACTATTGGGATGTCTATTATTTCTTGATGGAAACCATCTTCAATGAACTCAAGCGCAATAACGTGGTCATCCCATATCAGCAAATTGAAGTTCGTCAAAGAACGGATGAAGTCGTCATGCCATTTAACCAAGAAGGGCTAAAACCTCGCGTTGAGAAAAAACGCGTCAAAAAGAAAAAGAGAATGACGGTTGATGACATGGAAGAATCCACGTTAACCGAAATCATGGAACGCTCGAAAAAGGAATCCGAAGAACGTCGCATCGAAATAGAAAAGAAAAAGAAAAAAGAAGCCGAAGAGCGTCGTTTAAAAGCCGAGAAGAAAAAAGAGAAGAAAAACAAAGAATAAATCTCAAAATCTTCGCAAAACCTTGATAAAAATAAGATGCAGTGAACTCTGCATCTTATTTCTTTAACGCCTTCTTTTGCCTTGCCTTTTGAACGAAAAACAAGATGAAACGAACGAGGAGAACAACCCCTAGTATCACAACAGACAAGCTTACGATGGT
>ONWJ01000149.1 GCA_900321535.1 uncultured Erysipelotrichaceae bacterium | reverse complement strand
GGAGAGTCTATTTATCTCCAAGGTTTTTCTACTGCGATGCCAAAAGAGATTCAGCTAGAAATGGTTCATTCTTTGCCGGGGTTAGAACATGCTGAGATTTTAAAATACGCCTATCAGATTGAATACGATGCGTTAAAACCGTTCCAATTTGATAACACCCTCCAAGTGAAGGCGTACAAGGGCCTTTATGTCGCGGGACAAATCTGCGGCACCTCTGGCTATGAAGAGGCGGGCGGATTGGGCTTGCTCGCCGGCATCAATGCGTCGCTACAAATACTAGGAAGAGAGCCGTTCGTTTTGAAACGTAACGAAGCTTACATCGGAGTCATGATCGATGATCTCGTAACCAAAGGAACGGAAGAGCCTTATCGACTCCTTTCCTCAAGAGCCGAGTATCGCCTCCTGCTTAGACATGATAATGCCGATGCAAGACTATGCGAATACGGTCATCAAATTGGCACATTAAGTGAAGACGAATACCGTGCTTTTAAAGAAAAATATGCCAGAATTGACAAGGTTATTGAGATTTTAAAGACGACGAATGTAACCGACAAAGAAGGTCTTAATGTATACTTCGCTGAATTTGGTTTGCCTGCTACCGAAGTCGGATTAAAGGGCTTTGATTTGCTCAAGCGACCCAACTTCTCTTATCGTCGAATCGCAAGTCTAACCGACGAACTGAAAGACATCGAGTTCACCGATGAAGAGGTTCTCGCTCTCGAAACCAAAGTCAAATATGAGGGCTATATTAAGAATCAACTTCGTGAGGCAGAAAACCTTGTGAAAGAAGAAAGCATGTTGATTCCAGATGGAGTTGATTATCTTCATATGGATGGCCTTCGTCTTGAGGCACGAGCCAAACTCGATACGGTTCGGCCAAAGACAATCGCGCAGGCTTCGCGCATTTCTGGTGTCAATCCGGCTGATATCTCGATATTATTTTTGCAGTTAAGGAAAAAGAAATCATGACGCTTGAAGAACTGAAGAATGCTTGCCTTGAGTTAGGCATTGTACTAAGCCAAAAGCAGCTTGATCAATTTGATTTATATGCTGACCTCCTCAAAGAGTGGAACGAGAAGATGAACCTTACCGCGATTACGGAAAAGGAAGAAGTTATTGAAAAGCATTTCTATGACTGCATCTTGCCTTCCAAAACGCTTTCTTTTTCCCACAAGAAAATCCTCGATATTGGTTCTGGCGCAGGTTTCCCCGGGATGGTTTTCGCCATCTTGTTCCCTGAATCAGAAATCACGTTGGTGGACGCAACAAGAAAGAAATTCCTATTCCTAGAAGAGGTAAAAACCCGTCTTGGAATCGAAAATGTTATCTTCCACGTTGGTCGCGTCGAAGAGATGAGAAAACAACGTGAGTCCTATGATATTGTCTCTTCTAGAGGTTTCGCAGCGCTTCGTATCTTGCTTGAAGTCGCAGCCCCTCTTATCAAAGTCGGCGGAACCATCATCGCGATGAAATCTCAACGCGGTGAAGAAGAACTCAAGGAAGCCTATGGGACGATCGTAAAGTTGAAATTAAAAGAAGTGAACCTCCAAAAAGCCACTCTCCCTAATGGCGATGTCCGTTTGAACTATTTGTTCCAGAAAACGGAGAAAACCGATGGCCGTTATCCACGCCCCTGGGCGGTTATTATGAAGAAGGCTTTGTAAATCAAGACTAAAGAATATCGTCGATTTTGCTTATACTTATTCATCATGGCTAGAATCATCTCAATCGCAAATCAAAAAGGCGGGGTTGGCAAAACCACAACCGCCATCAATCTAGCGGCCTGCCTTGGTCAAAACGGCCGCCGTGTTTTGCTTATTGATATGGACCCGCAAGGCAATGCTGGTAGAGGTCTTGGATTTGATGTCACCGCCCAAAAAGAGACCATCTATGATGTCTTGATGGGAACAATGACGTTGCTTGATGCTTGCCAGCAAACCAATTTCGATAATCTCAAAATCGTTTGCTCTAACCTTAAACTCGCCTCGCTAGAAGCCTCATTGTATACCAACCCAATCGCTAAACCTTTTGGTTTGCTTCGCGATGCGGTTGCCGCGTTTAAAGACTTCTTCGAATACATCATCATCGATTGCCCGCCTTCGTTAGGATTATTATCCATCAACGCGATGACGGCTTCGGATTCCGTCCTTATCCCTGTGCAATGCGAATATTTTGCTATGGAGGCTGTTGCCGCCATTCTTTCTTCGATTGCCAACATTCAAAAAGAACTGAATCCGAATCTGAATATCGCAGGATTCCTGCTAACCATGTTTGATGCATCCACCCAGCTTGGTAACGAAATCGCGGGAGAGATCAGAAGGCTCTTCAAGGAGAACGCTTTCTATACCTCTATCCCAAGAAACCAATCTGTCGCGGAATCTCAAGCTCACCATATGCCCGTCTCTTATTTCAGAGCGACAAGCAAAGGCGGAATCGCCTATGCGAACCTAGCTAAAGAAGTAATCGAACATGAGTCAAGGTAGGAAGAAGCAGCAAATCTTATCCGGCTCTTTAAGCGATTTGATCGCTAAGTTTTCTGAACACGACGTTATCGGGAAAATGGAAAAGGAGTACCAAAGCGCTCCAGCCAGACTTATTCCGATTACGTTAATTGATGACTCAAAGGTTCTTTCAACCGTTGCCATACCGAAGAAAACCGTTGAGATTTTTGCTGCTGGGCTACGCGAAAAAGGCTTCTATAACCCCCTTGTAGTGTGTTCGACAAATAATCGATTTGAGGTCGTTTTGGGCAGAAAACGCTTTTTTGGTGCAAAACACGCCGGCATACTTTCTATTCCGTGCGTTGTTTTGGACATCCAAGAAGAAGAAAAGTTACTCATGCTTTTGGCTGATGCCCGTGACCAAAAAGAGATCAATGTCCTTGAGATGGCGCTGGTGTGTAAGGCGCTAGAGGAAGAATTTGACTACCCACAGAAAACCTTGGCTGAGCTATCCCATCAAAGCCGCAGCCAAATCACGAATATCCTGCGTGTTTTGAAATTACCGCAATCATTGCAACGCGAACTAGCCATGGGCAAATTGAGTTATGGACACGCGAAAGCGATTGCCTCTTTGTCTGAAGGAGAGATGGTGGAAGTAGGGGAGTATGTTTTGACGAAGCACCTCTCGGTTCACCAGTTAGAAGATTATCTTCGTTTGCGTCACCAAAGCAGTGATGCAAATGACGCTAAAATTCCTTCCAACTTAAAAGGACGAGTTTCCGTTTCTGGGAAACAGATTTCTATCTCTACTTCATCGGAAGATGAGAAATCTAAAATCCTTTCTTTGCTCTCTTCATTTTATGAATGAGCAAATTGCTTGTATCTTCATCTTTTATCGGATTTATAATATTGGCGCTTCAGGGCGATGTGCAATTCATCGACTGGCGGTATAGCCCGCGCGCCTCGAAAGAGGCATGAATCGGTTAGATTCCGATGCCAACGGTAAAGTCCGGATGAAAGAACCAGCAAACTTTATTCATTTGCCCCCTGATGTTATTTGTCTAGGAGGCTTTTTTCATGGACAAAAACATTCTTAACGGAATCGCGATCATTCTTCTTGCGATTTTCGGCGTTGCTGCGGCTCGAGTTTATTTCGACTTGCATCCAAACAAGGATTTCAACCGTGTTCGATTCATCACTCGAATCGGCATCTTCGCTGGTTTCTCCGCGATTTTGTATATCGTTGAGATCTTCACGATCAAACTTCCATTTTTCCCGAGCTTCTTGTCGCTTCACTTTGATGAGATTCCCGCCTTTATTGCCGGGTTTGCTTACGGTCCGTTATCGGGCTTGCTCGTAATCGCGATTAAAACGGTGGTCAAACTTCCTTTCACTTCAACATTAGGGGTAGGCGAATTAACCGATTTGATTCTATCTGGCATCTATGTCTTCATAGTAACCTTCGTTTATAAGAAGATCCGCAATCTCAAAGGCGTCGCGATTGGATTTGCCATTGGCACCGCGGTCCAGGTTTTGATGGCAATGCTCTTAAATGTCTATGCGATGATCCCGTTCTATATGTTCATGTTCAACATGAGCGAGAACACATTGCTGTCTGTCATGCGTGCAGCGGTGCCTGCGATTCGAGATATCGGGTGGAGCTACGCACTCCTCGCCGTGCTTCCATTCAACCTTCTCAAAGACGGCATTGTCATCGCATTGACCTTCGTCATTTACCGTTCGTTACACGTCTATCTGAGATTCAAGAAAAACTAATGAAAAACGAAAAAACTCCGCAAATCGCGGAGTTTTTTGATATTTCAGATATAAATCTTACTCGGAGATGGCTTGGACTGGGCAAGATGCGACGGCATCTTCGACATCCGCGTCTTCGCCTTCAGCAATGACTTCGGCCTTGCCTTCATCATCAAAAGCGAAAATATCGCCGTGGGCGCCAACGCAAAGGCCGCAGCCGATGCAAGCATCCTTGTCAACACATGGTTTCTTCATGGAATTATCCTCCGTAAACTTCTCTCATTATACAAAGTTCGCATTTTTAAGCAATGTTGTTTTTCGCCCTTTAACTAATATAGTTAAGTTAGTATAAATTAACATTCTAATTTGATTCGATTCTTTTTCCTTTCTGCGCGCGCATAAATTAAAATATGGCCATATGGAAACGAGGATGACGCATTACGCGAATTACAGAGCTCAGATTCGCCGCATGAGCGACGACAGCCAGTTTTCCGTTCCGCCTGATGCCTCGGGCGAGGCTTTATCCACCGCGCAAGTCGCGGAACAAGCCCCGTTTTATCCTGCTCCTTCTTTCGATGAAGATGAAGAATCGGGGAGAAGCGCTCCAACGCGCAATCCCTACAAAGATTATCTTCGTCGGAGAAGAAGGGTTCTCATCGCTCAAGCCATCGTTTTTGTGGTGCTTGCGATCGGGTTTACCGTTTGGATGATTCTATTGAAACAAAGGAGTTAGTTTATGGATCCAATCATTTCTGTTGCGATTGATGGCCCAGCCGCGGCTGGTAAAAGCACCGTTGCAAAAGCGGTCGCCAAGATTCTTGGTTTCACTTACATCGATACCGGCGCAATGTATCGTGCATTCACCTGGTATGTGATCCATAAAGGTGAGGATCCAAAAGACGAGCGCGCTTCCTGCGCTTTGATTCCAGAAGTGAAGATCGAACTATGCGAAGACGGCAAGGTCATGTGCAACGAATTCGATGTCACCAAAGAAATTCGCGAGCCTTTGGTTTCGGGTAATGTATCTTACATTGCTTCTTATAAAGATATCCGTCTCGCGTTGGTCGATATGCAACGCGCGATGGCTCAATCCAAATCCGTTGTTATGGATGGAAGAGACATCGGAACCTATGTTTTGCCAGATGCGCAAGTCAAGATCTATCAAATCGCTTCGGTTGAGACCCGCGCTGTCCGCCGTTACGAAGAAAACCTCTCTAAAGGTATTCCGACTTCCTTAAGTGACGTGGAGGAAGATGTCCGCAAACGCGATTACATCGATTCGCACCGCGATTTCGCTCCGCTCCGTCCAGCTCCAGATTCTGTTTTCCTCGACACCTCTTTCCTTACGATCGAAGAGTCCGTTGATTCGGTCCTTCGCATCATCAAAGATAAAACCGGAGTTTGCGCAAAATGAATTTAGGCGTCGTCGCGTTAGTGGGGGCGCCAAACGTTGGGAAATCTACGATCTTCAACCGAATGGTTGGAAGCAGACTCTCCATCGTCGAAGACACTCCCGGTGTAACCCGTGATCGTCTTTACGGAACGGGTGAATGGCTCACCAAGAAATTCAAAGTCATCGATACAGGCGGTATCGAGATTAAGAAAGCCCCTTTTCAAAGCGAGATTGCTGCTCAAGTCGATATCGCCATCGATGAAGCGGATGTCATCGTTTTTGTCGTGGATGGCCAAAAAGGATTAACCGGTGATGACCAAGCGGTTGCCAAATTGCTTTATCAATGTGAGAAACCGGTTTTGCTAGCGGTCAATAAAGTGGATAACCGCGAGCTTCTTGCTGACGCTCATGAGTTCTATGCGCTTGGGTTAGGCGACCCAATTCCAGTATCTGGATCGCACGGCATTGGCATCGGTGACCTGTTGGATGCAATCATCAATTTGCTGCCTGAAAAAGAAGAAAATCTCTACGAAAACGCCATAAGTTTCTGTTTTGTCGGTCGTCCAAACGTTGGCAAATCCAGTTTGACCAACGCAATTCTTGGCTCCTCTAGAGTCATCGTCAAAGACATCGCAGGAACGACTCGCGACTCTATCGACACCCCATTTAGCAGGGATGGAAAAAACTTCGTCGCGATTGATACCGCTGGTTTAGTAAAGCGTGGCAAAATCTATGAAGCGATTGATAAATACGCTGCCTTGCGCGCACTAGCGGCCATTGACCGCAG
>ONWJ01000262.1 GCA_900321535.1 uncultured Erysipelotrichaceae bacterium | reverse complement strand
GTGCTAAAAATATGATTAAACTAATCGGTTGAAAACGAAAGGGATTATTTATGAAAGAAACAAAGATATTCCAAACCGAGTCCAAACAACTATTGGACCTCATGATCAATTCCATTTATTCCAACAAAGAAATCTTCCTTCGCGAACTGATTTCGAATGCCTCCGACGCACTGGATAAATACAAATTCTTAGCGTTGACCGATTCCTCCCATTATCCAAGCAAGGATTACCGTATCTTACTCTCTGTCGATAAAGCCAAACGCACGATCACCATCGAAGATAACGGCATCGGCATGTCCAAAGAGGAAATCGAAACCAATCTTGGCACCATCGCCAAATCCGGCTCCAAAGAATTCCTTGAGAAATATAAAGAGATGAAGGATGCCCAAGACGTCGGCATCATCGGCCAATTCGGCGTTGGCTTCTATAGCGCGTTCATGGTCGCTCAATCCGTCGAAGTCATCTCTAAGCCATTAGGAGGAGAAGCCCACCGCTTCTATTCCGAAGGCAAAGAGTCCTATGACATTGAAGATGCTGAGCTCGATATGGATTCCGGCACTCGCATCACCTTGCAATTAAAAGAGAATACTGAAGGCGAATCCTATGATGCGTATATGGAAGAATACCGTATCGCTTCTTTGGTGAAGAAATATTCGGATTACATCCGTTATCCGATTCAGCAAGATGTCTATGAAACCCCAGAAGGGAACGATGACGAGAATAAGCCTCTTGAGAAAAAAGAACCTGTTTTGGTCAGAAAGACATTGAACTCCATGGTTCCTCTTTGGAAAAAGAGCCCACGAGAAGTCACCAAAGAACAATTAGAGGAATTCTACAAGAACAAGTTCGATGATAACGAAGCACCTCTATTAAGTCTCCACCTCAATGTCGAAGGCATGCTTTGCTATAACGCTTTAGCCTTCATCCCAGCCCATCCGCCCTATAACCTCTATTCCGAGAACTACGAGAAAGGGCTCGCGCTTTATAGCAAATCCATCTTCATCCAAGACAAGTGCAAGGATTTGATTCCTGATTACCTTAAGTTTGTCAAAGGACTCGTCGACTCCGATGACTTCCCATTAAACATCTCCCGTGAGATGCTTCAGACTTCTCCTTTGATGAAGAAGATCGCCGAGAATATCGAAAACAAGATCGTCGATAAACTCAAAGGCATGAAGAAAGATGACAAAGAGAACTACGAGAAGTTCTTCAAAGCCTATGGGGACTACATCAAATTCGGTATCTATTCTTCTTATGGCTTTAAGAAGGATTTGCTCGCCGACTTGCTTACCTTCCCACATTCTGCTTCGGATGAGCCAATCGATTTAGCGACCTATGTCGAAAACATGCAAAAGAAGCAAGAAGCTATCTACTATGCTTCTGGCAAATCCTTAGCCGAGATCAAGATGCTCCCACAGCTTGAGAAATTCAAAAAGAAGGAAATTGACGTGCTCTTCTTAGACAAAGAGATCGACGAATTCGCTTTGATGGCAATGTTCAACTACAAAGAAAAACCATTCAAGAACATCGCCAGCGAATCCGCGGATGAGCTCTCCAAAGAAGAAAAGAAGGAAATCGAAGATCTTTCCGCGACCCACCGCCGCTTCCTCGATAATGTCAAAGAAGCCCTCAAAGGCCGTGTCGATGATGTCGTTTTCTCTGCAAAACTCGTGGATTCTCCGGTTTGCATCTCCACCAAAGACGGCATGTCGCTGAATATGGAACGCGTCTTGGAACAGCAACCAAACGCCCAGGAAGAAGCGCCGAAAGCGACCCGCGTCCTTGAAATCAACCCGAACCACCCATTGTTCCAAACCATCGCGGATTCTAGCGATGAGGAAGCCCAAAAATATGCTTCGCTTCTTTATGATGAAGCGTTGCTGCTTGAAGGCTTTGATATTTCGGATAAGCGCGCGTTTGTTGAAAACCTCAACGCGTTGATGATGAAGAAATAATCAAATCAGGTTTAGCTGATAGATATCAAAAATGGGTATGCTCTTCTCTTCGAAAACTAAGAGCGACTCATAAGGATCTAGCTTCGCCTCTCCATCTAGTTCGAAGTAATGCCCCTGCTCAAAATAACGAACATGGACTTGCTTCTTCTCATTCAGCTGAGCTAAAACAGCGCCGATGCGTCCCGCTTCATCTTCCGAAAGGCGATGGTGCGAGACGCTTTCATTTTCGAATTCCGCCGCACGAAGCGCTTCTTGAAGACCCTTCATCGCGTCAAAAGGCAAGAACTGTCTCGCCCGATTATTCATGCTCATTTTCTCACGCATCGTCCTCTCCTCCTGCGTGCCCGCCGATCATGGTGTTGCGTTCTCTTCTTGTCGCCGCGGATTTGAAATCCATGCCGCGGAGCACCGCATTCTTCCCATACATCTCATGGATTTGGAGCAAAACGTCGCGAACGGACTTCTCTTTATCGACCTCATCCATATCGGAGAAGAGGTCGTATTGCTCATAATCTTCATTGCAGACATCCATGAAACCCAAGTTGATTCGACGTATCTTTCTTGTCCAATCGACCTTACGGTCAAAGGCTTCGGCGATCGGGGTCATGAAATAAGACGAAAGATTGGTCATTGAACCAATCCGAACCAAGAAGTGAACGCGGTCATGCGTATCATCGTCGTAATTGATATCCACTCCCGCAGTATTGGACACGAGGCCTTGCCTTGCCATTTCTAAGCATAACGAGTCCGTCATTTCCTTAATGACAAGCTTTGCGTCTTTATGAGAATAGCCATTCGGCAAAATCTGGCCGGAGGAAAATGAATGCGTCTGTCCCTTATAGGATTTGATGTCTTTCATCGTGACCGGCTCTTTGCCGCGAGCGTGGTCAATGATAAGTTCGGCATTGACCCCAAATTCTTTATACAAAAGGTCTTCGTTGGTCTTAGCGATACCTTCCATATCAAAGATTCCAAGCTTTTCTAACCGAGCGGAAATGCCGCGGCTAATTTGCCAAAAATCTGTCAAAGGAGTGTGGTTTTGCAGCGTTTTTATGAATTTTTCTTCATCTAACCAGCCGATTCCATCATTAGAATGCTTGGCGGTAATCGCCGATGCGACTTTGGCTAAATACATATTCGTTCCGATGCCGCAGGTCATTGGAATACCAAGTTTTTTCTTAACCTCATCCATCAACTGAATCGCGAATGCTTTCGCCCGGATTTTATAAAGAGAGAGGTAGTCGGTAACATCGAGAATAATCTCATCGATCGAATAGACATGCATATCTTCTTTGGAAAGATACTGGAGATAAATCTTGTAGATTGAGGCCGCGACTTCAACATACCGCTTCATCCTTGGTTTGGCGACGATGAAATCATATTCCTTCGGTACTTGGAAGAGCCGGCAGCGGTTCTTAACGCCTAAGGCTTTTAAGGCAGGAGACACTGCAAGGCAGATGGTTTTATCTGTTCTCGTAGCGTCAGCGACCACGAGTTTGGTTGTCATTGGGTCTAAGTTGCGGTCAGCGCATTCTACCGAAGCATAAAAACTTCGAGCGTCGATAACAAAATAAACCCTCTGCTTTTCCATGGCTCGAATTATCTCATGGAACCTCTTTTTTGTGTAAAGAAAACGCACCATTGGGGTGCGTCAGCTTTATTTAAGGTAGAAGACACGTCCAGGTTTGATTTCTTTCGTGGTCTTCGTCGCTTCCAGTGGATAGCCAAGTGCGATATTACCGATTCCAACATAGTCATTGAAATCTAGACCGGTCTCAGCGAAGAGCGCTCTTCCCTCTTCCGTTGCAAGAACCTCTTTCGCGCGGTGAATCCAGCAAGTCCCTAGGCCTTGGTTGGTGGCTTCTAGAAGCATAGACATAATGGCCGCCGAACCATCTAGTTCTGCAAGGCTCGTTTTCTTGCTCGCCACGACGATGACAACAGGGGCGCCATAGAACGGATCCCTGTTCCATCCAGCGACCGCCGCGTTCATCTTTGCATACTCATCGCGTTTCCTTTTATTCTCAATCACGAAAAAGAGAACGTTCTGGGTGTTCATGCCAGTCGGTGAGACCAATCCAGCCTGAACGATTTCCTCGATTTTCGCCGCTTCAACTTCTCTTGCGGAATCAAACTTCCTGCAAGCCCTTCTTTCTTTGATGATTCGATTCATGAATAACTCCTTTCCATTATTCTTTCACTTATTCTTCCATATATCCAAAATAATGCACCGAAAGAAAAGCCCTGCACGAAGCAGAGCCATTCATCATAGGAATCGTTTTATTTTGCAACAACCAATTCAATACCAGCTGCTTCAAATGCTTTGCGATAAGCATCCGCCGGTTTTTCGTTGGTGATCACCACATCGATTTCATCGAGTTCGCAGATGGTCGTAAGCATGGAGATGCCAAACTTCGCGGAATCCACCACCAAGATATGGTTGGAGGAATGCTCAAGCATCATTCTCTTGATGCGCTGCGTCTCAGCATTGCTCTCGCCAGGCCCATCTAAACTAATTCCACGGCAAGAGAAGATAAAGGTATCGCAATAGAATCCTTCTAGATAATCAATCGCATCGTAACCGACGGTCGCGGTGATGTCGCCATTGACGAGTCCACCAGCCAAATAAGTCTTGATACCAGCCTCAGCCAACATTCCAGCGGCATAAACGGAATTGGTAACAACGGTGATAGCCTTCCTCTTCTTTAAATAAGGAATCAAGGCTTCGACGGTTGTTGAGCTATCAAGGAAATAGGTTCCTTCGTCGATGATGTGCTTGCCAGCGGCTTTGGCCATCGCAAGCTTTGCATCGCCGTTGATCTGCCTTCTTTCTGACGCGCCAAGGTCGCCTACGTCATCGGTAGGAAGCGCTGCGCCACCGCGCATCCGGACAATCTCGCCCGCCTTTTCGATGATCGCTAGTTCACGACGAACCACGCCTTTTGCAATCGAAAGCCGCTCGGCCAAATCTTCAATAGAAACAAAGCCATGCTTTTTGACCAAGGCAACAATCTTCTTTTGTCTATCGTCCAAAACAACTGAGCTCATATGCATTTACCTCTTGATTAATCTAATCCCTGAACATGGGAAAATCAAAGAAAAACATACGAACTACCCCATCGGCGCAGAAAATCCTGTATCATTTCGAGGCATATGTCACACCTTCACATTGCCTTACATGAACCTGAGATTCCACAGAACACAGGCAACATCGCTCGCACCTGCGCCGCAGTCGGGGCAAGCCTTCATTTAATCAAGCCACTTGGCTTTTCTTTAGATGACAAATATATGAAACGAGCCGGGCTAGATTACTGGGATCTTCTTGATCTCCACGTCTATGAAAACGTGGAAGAGTTTTACCAGAAGAACCCAGGGGCGATTGTCTATTATTTCTCCAAGAAAGCCGATCGCGTTTATTGTGAGCCGGCTTTCGAAGAAGAGGTGTATTTGATGTTTGGCAAGGAAACCAAAGGCATCCCGGAATCCTTATTGAAGCAACACCACGACCACTGCCTTCGTATGCCGATGAGAGAAGGATTGCGATCCTTAAACTTATCGAATGCAGTTGCCATCGCAACCTACGAAGTGCTTCGTCAACATCAATTCGAAGGGCTTGAAAAAGCTGGAAAACTATTCAAATCCTAGCTCTTTTTCATTTAATACCAGCACATTGACCGTATGTGTCAAAACCGTGCAGGCATCAAGTCCAATAAGTCCTGGGCACAAATCAGACTGGAAAATCGGGTTGGATTTATGGATATCCAACCGTTTTTCTTTTTCGTGCAGATAGAGCAGATTGTTATAGAAATCGCTGGTGTGCCAATGGCCGCAGACAAGCACTTTTCCTTGCTGCTCTTCTAATTTCCAATAGCCATTGCGGTAGAACTTCCAAGGGTTCTTCCACATCGCTTCTTCCCATTGCTTGTTTGATCGCTCTCTCCATGATTGATCATAAATATCCGTCTTAGGAACGACGGAATGAACAAAGACATAACGACCTAATTCAAGGTAATTAACCCATTCATCGCTAGCAAGCCAATCCAAGAAGTCCTTGGCGGTTTGGCTATCATAGATATTTGCACCGTTTTTCTCTTCGAAGGCCGCATATTCAATTTCCCACTCGATCGACCCAATCAGCGAATGCGGCCTAGGATGTTCCTCTAGCCATGCCGAAAGAACCGAATAATACTCTGGCGACATTTGGAGCAATGTTTGGAACGTCCCATTCGGATAATCAAATTCCAAAGGACGCTTACGATGAATCAAAGACCTTAGAAGCAACTCATGATTGCCACGCACTAAATACCGACGCTCTCTTGGCAATTCTTTAAAGAATCGGAGCACTTCAAGCGGCTTTTCCCCACGGTCAAAGATATCCCCGCAGACAATGAGAATATGGTCGGGGTTCTCAATCTGAAAATCCGCCTTAGAAAGTGACGCGATGAATTCATCATAGAATCCGTGGATATCAGAACATGCAAAGTAGGTTTTCATGCGTAAGTTATGATAACACCCACACCAAAAAGTGTACTGCCTTAACCGTATTCCTACCGTGACCGAAGTTATGCTTTCGTCAAGCGTGATTGTCCTCTACTTTTTGTCGATTGAGTTCTTGTCGCCGAATTTGAGTTTGTAATCGACGCCGAATTTCCTTTGCGGTTCTCTGAAAAACGAAACAGAGCCGTTTTTGCTACGGTTTTGCGAAATCTTTGAGACGGAATCGATGTACTCGTTGATGAATTGCTCCGTCGATTATAATATGTTTATCAAACGAGACGTCCTTGTTAGGACATCTCAATACATAAAGGTCACGTTATGGAATGGACTGAGAAAAGAAAGCAAGAAGAGCTCGCCATCAAAATGGAACATTTGATGAAGTATTTTGATTTTAATGCGAGAGAGTTAGATGACATTTCGCTTTATTATCAAGGCAAAGGGGATTTGGAAAGCCTCGGCGTCAAGCGGCTTTTCGCTGTTTCAGAGCAGCTATGCAACGAATGGAATATGCTGGCGACAAACCCTGCCAACAAGAGCAAGGAAAACGGGAGAAAGAACTATCTCTTAAAGCGTCTTTTCCCTCGTTGCCCTGGCATCTCCTATATCCGTCGAGGACTTCAACTTGTCATTGGAAATGTCCGCATTGAAAACAGTGTCTTCCTCAACGTCAATGCGAAATTCGGATACAACACCGACGTTTATATCGGCCATAACGCGCAGTTTGGTCCAAACGTACGCATCCAAGAAACTCCGGGTGAAAGAAAAACCGCCATCATCGGGGCTGGGGTATGGTTTGGCGGAGGCGTCACCTATCTTCCTGGCATCAACGTTGGCGAGAATAGCGTCGTCGGAGCCGGCGGATTCGTCAATGAAGACATCCCGTCTGGCGTTCTAGCCTTAGGCCGTCCTGCCAAAGTGAAACGCCCCATCGAGAAAGGCGAGATGTTCTCTATTCCCGAAGAAAAAGTCCTTTCCGACGAGGAAATCGAAACCGCAAGAGCGGTCATGAAAACCAAAAAATGCGGGGCTCCTGGAGGACTATATAGCAAGGTTCTGCGGGGAAAAGGCTTTTCTACCGCCTCCATTTCTCTAGGGTTCCTTTACCTAAGAACCCATGCCTTATGCCGTCGACTCGATGATCCAACTTTGACTCCAAAACAGCGAGAAGAAATTATCGATGAGCTTTTCCCAATTCACGGAAAGAACATCGTCATCGGGAAGAATTTCTTCATGGATTTGATCGGCATCGTCGCCTTGGGTGACAACGTCGTCATCGGGGATAATGTCAGCTTGGGCGGGCTCGTTCGCCTAGGAAACGATGTAAACATTGGGAGTAACTGCGTGCTATTTGCCTCCAATCATCCATTAGACGTTGCAAAACGCGGTTTCGGATTCCATAAAGGCTTGGGCCTTTCCGTCCCGATCGTGTACACCACCATCGAGGTTCAAAACGGCGTTTCCGTGGGCGAAAATAGCATCGTCGCGCCGAAATGCAAACTAAACCAAAACGTCCCTAACGAT
>ONWJ01000012.1 GCA_900321535.1 uncultured Erysipelotrichaceae bacterium | reverse complement strand
GGCTTGATTGAAATAAGGTGTGGTTTTTTTCATTTGCCTGTATAGTTAAGGTAACAGGAAAAATATGGGATTTAACCTTTACTTTGACTTCGCTGCACTAACGGTTCTGATTTTCCTGACTTTTTCGATTGTCTTGAAGAAGCAAATCATCGGCACGAGCAACAAGATTTACATCATTGTCCTCAGTTGCACCTTCGTGACCGCGATTCTAGATATCGTAGCCTCCTTGGAACAGGTTCCGATTCCTTGGCTCACCGCGTTAAATACGTTTTTCCTTTTCTTCCGCGCGGCAACCGCGATCTCTTTGTTCTTCTATGCCTGCAATCTTGGACAGGTCTATTACTTATTGCTCCGCAGAAAGTGGGGATTCATCTTGCTTTTCTTGCCGCTTGCGATTTTTGTCGGCGCGCTCATTGGCAACCTTTTCAACCAATCCCTCTTCATTTATTTGCCTGGGCCAACCTATCAACGCGGCCCCTTCATTTGGATTGCCTATGCGGTCAGTTATCTCTATTTAAGCGCGTCTTTGGTCATTATCCTCGTCAACCGGAAATACCATTCCAAAGCCCAGCTAACCGCGATCATCGTGGCGTTCATTTTACAAGTCGGATCCTCCATATTCCAGTTCCTCGTCCCCAACGTTTTGGTCGAGATGTTCGTCACTTCCTTGACGTTGCTCACCTTATCCTTATTCATGGAGAACCCCGAGCATTTCATCGATTACAAGACCATGAATTTCAATTTCCGTTCCTTCACCGTCACGGTGAGAAGAATGCTCGATCTAAAAGAATCCTTCAACGTCGTTCTGATTCACGTCACCAATGCGGCATCCTTATATAGTCTTTATCCGCACGAGCAAGCAATCGCCTTCAATCGCGCTTGCAGCGCATCCCTTTCGGAAAAAGCCCGTAAAATCGATCATTCCGCCGTCGTTTATTATTTAGGGTCTGCAACGTTCGCTTATGTGTTTCGCGACCGGAGCAAAGAAGAAGCGATCAAGAATCTCATCCAGCATGATTTCTCTCTTCCGATGACGCATGCTGGCATCTCCTTCCTCTTCAACGCGAAAACCTGTCTCGTCAATTGCCCCGAAGATTGTAGCGATGCAACCTCTTTGGTGTCCTTCGCCACCACTTTCTTTGATTTGACCGAAAGCGACAGCCTTGATGTCAGGCCATACCGTCATCATCGCGGCAATCTCTTGTTTGAACTCGACCATATTCTTGAAAACGCGATCGCCAAGAAATCATTCTCGGTTTATTACCAAGGCATCTACTCCTTGAAACAGAAGCGTTTCATCGCGGCCGAAGCATTGCTCCGCTTGAAGGATGATGATTACGGCACAATCATGCCTGGATTGATGATCCCCTATGCAGAAAGGCGCGGCAAAATCGTCGCGATCAGCCGTGTCGTCATGGAGAAATCCTTTGATTTCTTCATCCATCATCTGCGTGGAAAACTCGATTACATCGAAATTAACCTCTCCCCACTGCAACTGATGGATCCTAATCTCCCCGATGATATTTCTTCTTTAGCCAAGACCTACGGCATCAAGCCAGAGGAGATTATCTTTGAAATCACCGAAGGGGCGGCGGCGATGGAAGATGTCGCGCTGAATAACAACATCAAAGCCCTTCGCGAGCAAGGATATCGCATCGCGATCGATGATTTCGGCACCGGCTATTCCAACCTCTCCCGCATTCTTCGATTAGATATCTCGGTTTTGAAGTTTGACCGTTCCATGACTGATTTATTAGCGAAAGGCGAACAAGATGACGCTTTCTTAGGGTTATTCTCGATTTTCTCTCCTCGCGGCATCAAATTGCTTTTTGAAGGCGTAGAAACCAAAGAAGTCGCAGAAAAGCTCACCAAAATGAAAGCCGATCATATCCAAGGCTACTATTACAGCAAAACCATTCCCGAAGAGGAATTCTTATCCTTATTAGAACAATCTCGTTGACGTGATGTTAAAATGGCTAAGATGAAACAACTCGACGAGAAAACATCACGCATGCTTGAGCGCATCAAAAAGCGCATGGAAGAACGTTCGATTACCCAAGAAGCGTTAGGCAAGAAGCTTGGCATGCCACAGCATCAGGTGTCGCGCCTTCTTCAAGGCAGCCCCACCATGACGTTAGAGCAAATCTACGCGATTGCAGAAGCGTTGGACACCACGGTCGAATATCTTTTGTTGATCCGTCACTGCGGCCTGCGCGAACTGAAACAAGAAGACCGCGATTTGCTTTTAGCCTTTGATAAAGCCGATCCAGAAACCAAAAAAGTCGTCCGCCGACTCTTAAGACAATAAAAGGAAACTCGAGCAGAAACACATGAAAATCTATGATCGAATCATCGACACGGTCGGGGGCACACCGCTTGTCGAATTAAAAAGAATTGAAGAGAAATATGGCCTAAAAGCACGAATTCTAGCCAAAGTTGAATCCTTCAACCCGGCTGGAAGCGTCAAAGACCGC
This sequence comes from uncultured Erysipelotrichaceae bacterium, assembly GCA_900321535.1. Classification (GTDB taxonomy): domain Bacteria; phylum Bacillota_I; class Bacilli_A; order RFN20; family CAG-826; genus Alloenteromonas. Next base: position 1,348 of record ONWJ01000012.1, on the reverse strand, counting down.
ATCGCGAAAGCCATGATTGAAGATGCCGAGGAACAAGGTCTCATCAATTCCTCTACCGTCATCGTTGAACCTACCAGCGGTAACACGGGTATTGGTTTATCGATGGTAGCCGCTAGCAAAGGGCTTCGCATCATCCTTACCATGCCAGATACGATGTCCGTCGAAAGAAGGAATCTACTAAAAGCCTATGGGGCGGAGCTCGTTCTCACCGATGGAAGCAAAGGCATGAAAGGCGCGATCGCGAAAGCCGAAGAACTGGCTAAAGAAATCCCGAACTCTTTCATTCCATCGCAGTTCAATAACCCCGCCAACCCACGCATCCATTACCGCACGACCGGTCCAGAAATCTATGAAGATAGCGATGGCCAAGTCGATATCTTCGTCGCCGGCGTCGGCACTGGAGGAACACTTTCTGGCGTTGGCAAATACTTAAAAGAGAAAATCAAAGGCGTGCGCGTGGTCGCTGTCGAACCTGAATCCTCCCCTGTTTTATCCAAAGGCACCCCAGGTCCTCATAAGATCCAAGGCATCGGAGCAGGTTTTGTCCCCGCGACATTAGACACCAACGTCTATGACGAGATTATGCCAATCTCTAACGAGGAAGCGTTTGAAAAAGGCAGAGAATCGGCTCGAGTGGAAGGCCTTCTCATCGGCATTTCTTCCGGCGCCGCTCTGTCCGCGGCTATCAAGTTAGCAAAGCGTGAGGAAAACGAAGGCAAAACCATCGTCGTCCTCTTCCCTGACACCGGCGAACGTTATCTTTCTACTGCGATGTTCGCAGAATAATCCTCTCACATCAAAAATAGCATCAAAACCGTCTTTTTGGGCGCTGATGAATGCGAAGAAGCGATCTTTGCATATCGGCAACGCGAGGAGGGTTTTGATATGGGCACTCAAAAAACTATTTCAATACCCAGCAAAAAAGGGTTCTTAAGATGGTTTTCCCACGAAACTAACATGTTTTAAAGGTCAATTTCCCACGAAACTGCACATTCATTGGAGTTGTAATCTTAAAGAAAAAGTCTTAAAAACTTAGGAGATATCGCGTCTTTTCTGAGATTTTTTAAAAACAATCAAACTGTAAGCGAACCAAACTACATCACAATATGTGAGACAGTCTAATGTAAACGTCACGATGGCGATCTCGAATGAAACGATTCTTTAAGTGGGCTGCTATTTTCAAATTGTTTTCTCGCTCTAATTGCATTGCCCTACGTCTCACAAAGATTTGCTGAAAAAAGGAATCAATAAAACTTGATTTATCAGTGTAACAAAGTTAATATGTTGAAAACTGGAAACGATTCCAATTTACCAAAGGAACGCCAATTATGTCCAAATTATCTTTGCG
>ONWJ01000189.1 GCA_900321535.1 uncultured Erysipelotrichaceae bacterium | reverse complement strand
TCTCGCTTTGGCTGTCTTTTGGTGGAGCCACGCGAACATGGCAAAAAGCAAATATCTCGCCATTGTCCGTTGCAAGAAGCTGTCACCTTCTTTTCTTTCCGATTGAATGCGATGACGATATAACGACTCAAAGAATCATTTCGATTGCTTTGCAAACTGACCGTTAGGACCAAAGGGTCTTTACCCCCCCACTCCCAATAGAATTCTTCACGCGTTTCGATTACAATTCTTTCACGATGAAACGCGTCATTACCTTCGCTTTAGCCTTCGAGCCCTTCGAAGAATATAAAAAGCTCTATGCTGTCTTAGATAATTCAAATGTAACTCGTCTAAGCAATGATACCTATATTCTCAATGAATCCGATACTCCAGCGCAGCTCACTGTCGCTCGATTAGAGGCGGCGTTATTTAAAGACGATACCTTCTATTACATCTCCGTTAGTAAAGAACATAAACTACTCGTCGTTCCACATCATGGACTAAGAAATCGATAACCCCATGAGGTTATCTTTTTATATATAGGAAGCGCGAGTGATCGCGCTTCATGTTTATTATGATGCTTTCGCGTTGAGCTCTGCCAACTTGGCGTCGAGGGTCTTTAAGTCATAGACCTCACTGAGAGGCATCTCCACCATCGGGGTGGCGCCACCCTCGGAGTTTTTAAAGCTCCCGTCGCTTTGTCGCTCTGGGAAACCAATATTCCCATTATATTGATATTGATACCCTGTAATATCGGTTCTTCTAGCGATACCGCATCCTCCACCTAAGGTTGGTTCTCCAATCGTAGTCGCGTATCCACCGTTTTTCGCGGTGGTTGGGAAGATATTACCTGCCGAGAATGATCCGCTGCCTTGCAGGATATAGAAATGGTATAGCCCTTTCCAGGTATCCCCTGCTCCTCCATAAACACCGTCTCCATTAAGGTCTACTTTATAATGAGATTCAATGCGGCTTCCAGAGATAGAGTTCTCATAGATCATCATCGGATCATCCGTCATGACCGCGGAGATAAAAGGCACGAGCATGACATATCCCCCGCGGTTTAATCCCACATCAAAGCAGATGTTTTTGATCTTGGAGTTCTTCTTCACTTGGTTTAAGGCGTAGCAAACCCCTTTCACCGTATCTTGATTCATCTCCGTATCGATGAATTTAGCGATATCCGATGTGTTTTCAGGAATCACATAATGGTCAATCCCTAAGAATTTCGCGCTTAAACTGGTAGAGAACGCGGGAATAGAGATTACCGCGGTTTGGTTTTCTTCATGATAGACTAGCCCATCTAATTTGGATTTGGCTTGGCTTGCTTTGCTGACTCCTTCATTGAATTTATCGATGCGTTCTCCCGCGACGCTTGCATATTCGCTTCCTAAGACGGTAGATGGGCGACGAGAGGCGAACCCTTCGTGCACCAATGTGGTATGGCCGTCGCCCATCTTCCCTCCGATGAGGAAACGCGATAAGGCATCATAATAGGTCGCATAATCGAGACTTAATAATTTCTCTTTGATGCCTAAGCGAATGAATTCTTCGTCAAAGTGTTTGATTCCAAGAAAGGATTTCAATCCATATTGATAATCGAAGTCCATGCATAATTGATAATAATGGGCTTTGGCCATCGCTTGGCTGCGAGATTCTACGCGATAATAAGAGCCTTCTCTTAAATCGATATGCTGGATTTCAGTTGGACGGATGCCGTCTTGTGGGGTTAATGTCGCGGTGATGACGTTGTTTTTCAATGTCCATGTACCGGTTACATTCACCGATTCCATCAAGTCTTCACTTAAGAAAGTCAACGTTCCATCTTCTTTCAATACCGCGGATACCGGATCTTTGCTTCCTTTTAATCCAACGATCTCACCTTCAAAGCGATAGGCTTCTCCTTGTTTCGGCGTTACTCTAGCAAAGTGCGTTCTGGTTTTCATATCTCCTGCATAAGACCATAAGAATCCATCTTTATTCGAGTATGGTCTAATGAGATTCGATTCTGCAGTTAATAGCTTGGAGTTATAAAAGTCATGGCCATTATAAGAAAGCGCATATCCCATCGGATTGACGAGAAGGTGACTGGCTAATGAGAAAGGCACATAAAGATGATGATTCTCTTCGACGATTTCCATTTGGTAATCGCGAAGGGCATACGTCACCTTCTCGCCTTTCTGGAGGTATTTGCTCTTTGATGAAGGGCCATTAGGCTTATAGTCCATGCAAGGGTCATAATAGATATTGTTTCCGTTGCTAGGTCCGAATTCACCGTATAAGGCTTCTACTTCCGTTAGTTCAACGCTTTGGTTCTTAACATCGAAATAGCAATGTCCATTGAAACTAGAAGATAAGTCATAACGACCATCTTCTCGTTTCACAAGGTTATGGTATTTCAAAGATGCATCAATATAACGACGAACATGTTGGAATTCATCTAAGTCTACATAAGGGACATCTGCATAATCTTTATGATGATAGGTCTTTAAGAAAGGAGACTCTTCTTCGTTATCATTTGCGGCATATAGATGAGAGGATGCATCAAATAAGGAGATCTTATGTTCGATTTTCTCTTGACTAGAGGACTCATCGCTATTTGAGACGACTAGAGTGTCGCTTTCATCCTCAGAATCATCGATGTCAGTAGGATCGTTGCTAATGACATTGACATTCACGCAGGAAAGAAGGAAGAGACTACTAAATAGTAGAATGGTCTTTTTATACATAGAGAGGCTCCTTTCTATCTTTATCAGTTACTATAACGATGATTATGCCACGAAAGTGCAATAAAGGTCATGTCCCCTCTTCTTTATCTACTTCTTTATATATTAGGAAAAGAGATCCTCTTGTTGGATGACCAACATAATGTGGACCCCATGTCAAGGACACATTACCTTGACCTGCGCTTTTTGATATAAAGTCCCAAATCGTGCGCCATCTCGGACATCACCACGATCTCGTCAAGG
>ONWJ01000260.1 GCA_900321535.1 uncultured Erysipelotrichaceae bacterium | reverse complement strand
GTTATTTGTGCCGATGACCTTATTCGCCTGGCTTGTCGTTTTGATCCCAGACGTACTTCTCGTTTTTCAGGGCTTCGTCAAGCCAATCGCAAATGCCGCCCGTATTGCCCTCGTAGCCGAAGAATCTGCCTCCGCTTGGATCGGCGGAGGTTTCGAACGTGATAAAGACCGCCTCGGCATGAAGGAACAACTCCCATGCGCCAAGCAGTGTATCGCTTCGTGCGTCTTCACAGTTAAAATGATAGAGCCGCCCAGCAAAATACTTTTTGAATTTCTCCGGATTCTCCTCGTTTATCTTGTATTCGCGATACTCAAAGCCCTCTGCAACTTTCATGCAGGGGGAAAGGAGGGCGTTTTTGTTTATTTTCGACTCTGGCAGTAGCGAATAGGACACGAGGTTATCGAGTTTGGAGAATTGGGTTATGCGGTAGTACTGCGGCTCGAAGGTCCAGCCGAAAACCGCCTCAAAGGCTGCGCTGAAGCCGTTTTGTTGGTTGTTGCCGCCGCAGGAAGACAGCAGAAGCGACAGCGAAGCGGCTAATAGGAATCGGGTTCTCATCGTTTTCCCTCCTTTTTATCCGTAGATATACAAATATGATGCCACTATCTCTCCATTTCTGATAATTATCATCCGCGTGATTGACAAACTGTCAATTAATGAAACGCAAAAACAACAATTAATGAATCGGGGGAAACTGACTTAAACGGTGGTGTTTAGATACCTTTCAGAAACTTATTTTAGATTCTCGCCGCCATGGCGATGTTGCGATAATCGGGATCGCCGGTGATTTCCTTGATGACTTTGAAATCGGACGGGATGACAAGGGGCTCGTTCTCATCGCGCACGGCGATCAAGAGGACGGCCTGGTCTTTCCAGAACGGGAAGATATCGACTTCGGCGTATTGGATGCCATAGGCAAGACAATAACGTGTTTTGCGGATCTGTTTCATGGAAGTGTCTGCATCCATAAGCATCTTGAGATATTCGTCTTTATCAAGACGACGCTCGATTTCGATTTTCTCTTTGCCAGTCGGGTCCTTCTCCATCTTCTGGAAGTAGATGTAGTGGCCATCTTTTCCTCTTTGACGGATGCGGATTTCCTTGCCGCTTGCGGATTTGAGATAGGTTTGGATGATATCGATGCGTTCGCAGTTCGGCGTTGCGCGGAGTTTCTCGACATCCGGATATTCGATTAAGAACTTGCGTTTCGTGCGGTATGGGGCTGGCTCTCCTAAGATAAGTGAGATCTCAACAAGAAGCCTTCTCATTTTCTCCCCGAAGTCTGTCTCATTGTTGATGATGCGGAAGTGGGGGTGGCCTGTCCAGGCGGCGATGAGCTTATCATCCAACTCTCTTGCTTGTTCGATGGTTTCAGTGCGGGCGACATTATTTGCAGTTGTATAAAACTGCTCGGCCCCTTTTGCTGCGGAGACTAGATGAAAAACCGCATCATAAGAATCTCTTAATTCAACTTCGTTGGAACCGACATAATCTAGGACTTCTTTAAATTCCTCATCGGTCATATAAGCGCGATTATCCAAAGCACCGCGATCGCAGACGAGAAGAACCTTTTCCGCTTTCATGCCTTTCGCGGCTTGTTCAAAGAGTCTTTCTTTCTCAATTTGCAGCTTCATTTGGCACTTCTGATATTCGGTATTGCTCCCGCATGTCCATGGTGCGACGCCGCCGCGGATGAATTCAGTCGCGGTCTCGCCGATGAAAAGGACGGTATACCCTTTTTGAGTAAAAGCGTTTTGTATCCAGCTCATCGCGGTTGTTTTACCAGCGCAAGGTCCACCGGTGATGACGATTTTCGAAATTTCCATAGACGAGATTCCTTTTTGGGCCTACGGATTATATCACGTGTTCTATTTCCTGCATGAATAATCGAAGTCTATTTCAGAGGAGGGGTTTATTTTACCAACTGAATTTGTTCAAAACACCGAAACGAATCTATTCAAAACACCGAAACGAATCTATTCAAAACACCGAAACGAATCTATTCAAAACACCGAAACGAATCTATTCAAAACACCGAATCGTTTTTGTTCAAAACACCGAAAATGGTTCAGAGAGGATCCTTTAAGCCCGATTTTTGTCCGATTTCACCGAAGCAGTGTTTTCCTTTGCTGTTGGCTGCACATCTTGAATCAAAACAATCTCTAAAAAATGGCAAATTAAACGCGTTTTGCGGGCATTATTTGATTTTTGCAAGCCTAATTCTTCCCTACATATCCCTAATATGAAGAATATAAAACGTCGTTATGTTATTATCTCTTCATGAAATCCATTACCAAATCTTTATTTGCTTTAAGTGTTGTCTCGCTGCTAGCTTCATGCACTAGTGTCGTTCCGGTTTCTTCTTCGTCTTCAAATCAAACAACGACGCCGGCTATAACATCGGCATCAAAAGAAGAATCCTCTTCTGCTGTCACCTCTATTTCAAGCGAAGTCTCATCTTCTTCGACGGGAGTGGTCACTTCTTCGGGAGAGACTATTACGCCCACGTTGTCAAAGTATCGCACGTTCTATCAGCTGCTAGTGTATTCCTTTGCTGACGGCAACAACGATGGAGTCGGTGATTTCAAAGGTATCATCGATCATCTCGATTACCTTCAAAACCTAGGTATTAGGGGATTATATCTTTCCCCGATTCATCAATCTGCGAGTTATCACGGCTATGACATCATCGATTTCTATTCCGTTCATGACAAATTCGAAGTGACCGTCAATAACGTCAGATATGACCTGGCCAAACTTATTTCAGAATGCCATAAGCGAGATATCAATATTGTTCTCGATATGGTTTTGAATCATTCTTATTATTCCTGCGCTTGGAAGAGTCAGCATCCTAATTGGTATAAGACCCCGAACGCATTCTATGGGATGGAAGATTTCAACTTCGATAACCAAGAACTTAGAAACGAAATCAAAAATGTTGGTAAGTATTGGCTAGAGAAAGGTGTAGACGGATTCAGACTCGACGCTGCGAAGTGGATTTATAACAAAGGCGACACCAACGCCGGCGTCGATCACGAAAAGAATTATCAGTGGTGGCAAGAGTTCTATTCCTATTGCCAAGGAGTGAAATCCGACGTCTATATGATTGGAGAAGTTCTCTCTGATCAAAGCGAAGTCATCAGCTATTACAACACGAAGATGGACTCCACTTTCAATTTTGGAATGAGAGGCAAAATCGAATCCGCGTTAGGGGGCAGCGCAACAGAATACGTGACCCATGTAGCTGATTTTCAACAAAAAATACGTGAAATCAATCCACTTGGCATTGAATCCTCTTTGATCTCCAACCACGATATTGGTAGATATAACCAAGCGCAACGGCTCGCTAAGGACAAGACCATTTTTGCTGGATTCCTTAATGTCTTAGCCCCCGGCAATTCTTATGTCTATTATGGCGATGAACTTGGTATGACCGGAGACTGTGAAGGCACTCGCCCAGACTATTGGTTCGATCTTTGCCATCGCACCCCAATGCCGTTTGATAATGGGAAAACCTCTTCTCAGAACTATATGTATGGACCAGCCGACTTCCCATCGAAGAACATGACCTCAACTACGATTTCTGGCGCTTCAGCTGAAACCGATGCGGCCGATAAGAACTCTATTTATGCAAGCTACGCCAAAGCGATCAAAGCCAAGAACGCAGCTGATGTTCTCTATTATGGTAAGGTCAGCAAGAAAGAAACCAAAAACAACGCCATTGGCGCATTCGTTTCTAGCGATGGTGATAAAAAGGCGATGGTCATTGTGAATGCCGCCCCCTCTTCTAAAGAAGTTACGTTGAACAAAGCGCCTAACGTTATTGGAGAAGGAGCTGCTAGAGGCGAGAACATCACTGAAAATAACACCTTAACGATGATGCCGAATTCCTTCTTCGTCCTAAATGGCGATTATGAGATCAACGAAGTGAAAGATTCATCGGTCAATCCACCAGAAGAGAGTGGTGAAAGCGTCATCGTTCCGGATGCCTTTGGCAGCGAAGTCACCGAAGAAAAAGACGGCCAATTGATCCTTCATGCTTATGACACCAACAAGTGGGGCAAAATCAGTTGTTATGCTTGGGTTGGCAATAAGCAATACCTTGGCGGTTGGCCAGGAACGGCCATGACCAAAAATGGCGATTGGTATACCATCACGATCCCTAAAGGCGCCTCTAACGTCATCTTCAATAACGACTCTGGTCAAAAGCAAACCGTCAATCTCTTCCGTCAAAGAGAAGGGGAATTCTATTTCTTGATGGAAGAAGGCAGCGGAAAAGTTTCTGGCGATTGGTACACTCAAAATCCGTTAGGATAACGAAAATATTGGGTTTTTGCAGAGATATTTAGAAAATGCGTGGGAAAAACCGCACATTTTCTTTCCTTATGGTTTTTTGCCCTTTTATATTGGTTAACAAAACCAATAAAAAAGCCATTTTTATCCGGCCAACGCTTGATTTAAAGCCATGAAAATTGTTAACTAAAAATATGGGTAAAGACAAACCTTCCATTTATGACATCGCGAAAAAATGTGGCGTCTCTCCGGCCGCGGTTTCCTATGTCATCAACGGCAAAAACAAAGTCTCCGAAAAGACCAAGAAGAAAATTCTGAAGGCCATGGAGGAGATGGGTTACGTTACCGACTATGCCGCGGTTTCTTTATCTCGTGGGAAAAGTTCCCTCATCGGCATTTGTTTCCCGCTTCGCTCAGCCGAGGAAGCTTTTGCAGATAACCCATTCTATTCAGAATTCTTAGCTAGCTTTGAACGCGAGACATCGGCCAGTGGATATGATGTCATCATCGGTTATATTAAGACCCCCGAGGAATTCGAGCGGTGGATCATTTCCCGTGGAATCAGCGGTCTAGCGTTGTTCGGACTTTATCCACCTGAAATCTATCGCATCATCTCATCTCGAAAAATCCCGATGGTGCTCACTGACGTCTATGACCCGATGACACCCGCGATCAACATTCGCGTCGACGATGAAAAAGGCGGGTATCTCGCAGGGAAGTATCTCATCGAGCAAGGACACAAGAACATCGCCTTTGTCGGCGGTAACCTCAGTGTTTCTCGCGTTGACCAGCATCGTTATGAAGGTCTTAGGAAATCCATGGACGAGGCAGGCATTGCTTTTGACCGTTGGTTCGAGACGCTTACCACTTTCGATGGCGGCTATGAAGTCGCGGATAAAATCGCCTCAGAAAAAGACATCACCGCCGTCTTCTGCGGCTCAGATATCGTGGCCATTGGATTGATGAGACGCCTTCAGGAATTAGGCAAGAAAATCCCAGATGAGATTTCGGTCATCGGATTCGACGATTTGAAAGCCTGCACCTACGTTTATCCTGCTTTAACTAGCATCCGTCAGGACATTTCATTAAAAGGGAAAATCGCCGCGCAAAGTCTGCTGAAAACCATGAGCGACCCGAACCTAGATCCGATCACTCAAACAATCGACCCTGTCCTCATCATCAGAAATTCAGTGAAGTCCCTATAAAGTATCGCGCCATCTTGTAAGCGCTTACTTTTTTCATAAAAAATATCGTCAAGAACAAATACTGTGTATTTGTCTTATGAATTTAGTTTACCGGTTAACAAAAAAGTGTTGTTTTTTTCTTTGGTGGGGCGATAATGGAACAAAAGATAGAGGGTCTTCTATGCGCAAAAATAGATTTCGTGTATTCGGATTGCTAGCCATCATTGGCTTGTTTGGCTTGGCTTCTTGCGGCGGTAATTCCCCTCAGCAAGAATCCACGCAACAGCAAACCACACAGCAGACAACTTCGAATACTTCTCAAGCTTCCGAGCAAAGCACTTCTCAGCCACAAGCGTCTTCCGCACAGGCAATCATCGATCCTGAGGTTGTCATCACTCCTGAGAACGAAGTGGCCGAGACCAAACTCGTTACTTACGCTGGCCCCTCCCTTTTGAAGACCAGCGAAAAGGTGCGTGTCAAAGTCTGTAACAAAGAGCTTTTCGTCTTTGAAACATTAGTCAACCACGGCCGCGTCTTCTCTTGGATAGCGCCTACCACCGTGACGCAGGTTGTCAATTTCTCGTTTGAGGGCAAAGTCCATGTAGAAGTGGAAATTCTTGAGGATGTGACCATCGCTTCTTCTATTGTTCGTCCAGCTGCTTATGCGATTGAAACAAGCAATGTTGGTAAGAAGATTGGCTTTGATTTGACCCATCCTGGCAACTATGTGGTCGAATATAACGATGATCCAACGACCGCGATTCATATCTTTGCCAATCCAATTGAAACCGATCTCCC
>ONWJ01000130.1 GCA_900321535.1 uncultured Erysipelotrichaceae bacterium | reverse complement strand
TTTGGCAAGGGCTTTTTTGGAAGTCTCGACCAAACCGGTGAAGGCCTTGGGATCGGCGATGGCGATCTCAGAGAGCATCTTGCGGTTGATTTCGATGCCGCCTTTCTTAAGTCCGTTCATGAAGACGGAATAAGAGATGTTGTTGACGCGGCAAGCGGCGTTGATACGCTTGATCCAAAGCTTGCGGAAGTCACGCTTGATGAGACGACGGGAATCATAAGCATAACGCAAGGAGTGGCAGACCTGCTCTTTGGCGGTCTTGAACAAGAGATGCTTGGAGCCAAAATAGCCCTCAGCCATCTTTAAGATCTTTTTACGACGGGCACGGGTAACGGTGCCACCTTTAACTCTAGCCATTGGTCAGTTCCTCCTTATTTGACGATCATGAACTTGATCCGCTTGTAGTCGGTCTTGTCGATGATTCCAGCGCGGCGGAGCTGGCGGCTCTGCTTGGCGGTTTTGTAAGGGGCATGGTGTCCCTTGTAGGCGTGAATGTACTTCACTTTACCGTTTCCGGTGACTTTGATCCGCTTCATGAGGGAGCGGTTGCTTTTCATTTTTGGCATGAAGTCTCTCCTTTTTCTTTCTTATTGCTTTTTCTTAGCAGGGGCGAAGATTCCACTATAGCACTTACCTTCCCAAGAAGGTGCCTTCTCTTGGGTAAGAGCGGTGGACTCTTCGAGCACGGATTTGAACTTGACGAACAATTCTTCCCCGATTTCCTTATGAGCCATTTCACGGCCTTTGAGGATCACGCGGACATTGACCTTGTCGCCATCTCCAAGGAATTCGACGGCTTTTTTGGCTTTGGTGCGAAGATCGTGTTCTCCGATGGAGATGTGGAGCTGAATCTCTTTGAGTTCAGCGGCTTTGGAATTCTTTCTTCTCTGGCGCTCTGCTTTTTGCTCCTCGAAGCGGTATTTGCCGTAATTGAGGATTTTGCAGACAGGTGGGTTTGCCTGAGGCGCGACGCAGAAGAGATCGAGTCCATAGGATGCGGCGATTTCGTTTGCCTTGCGAGAAGGCATTTTGCCTAAGTTGGTGCCATCTGGTCCGATTACCATAACTTCTGGGTAGCGGACATTCTCATTGATGGGATCGACGCGTTTTTGTGGGCGTCTGCGATCATTGGGGTTGAAGCGTGGGATAGTTCTTTTCCTCCTGATAGACGATAAAGCCGGACGCTTTCGCAGTCCGGCAGTGTTAGCATGATTGTTTCTTGCTAGCCTTGGCCAATTCTCTTAGAGAATCTGGCGAATCGCCGGAAGCGATTGCTTTCTAGTAGTTATCGACATGCGTAAGTATACGCGTTTTGATGGATGACGCAACAATTATTTTTCTCTCCCTGTTGTAAGGACGATACTCGAAGAAGAAGCGATTCCAAATTCAGCACTATACAGTGTATAAATTCAGCCAAATATTATAGAAGAAATAACTTTCCTGAGGATTCGCTGGATAATTGAGGCGAGCGGGAATTGATGCCGTTAGCAAAGACGACTTTCGCTTCATAGATGCACATGACCAGCAAGATTGCGGTCAAGATAAAGGCGATGGTGAGGAAGACGCGTGAGGCGATCGGCAATTTCACATAGGTCATCACGAAGAGCATGATGGAAAGCACAAGCATCGCTCCGACGATGAAAATCCATCCGCCTAAATGAGGATCATCATAAGAGAAGAGTTTTCGTCCATAGAAATCGCCAGTGATGATCGCCCCGGCAAAGGCGATGAACATGCCGCCCATGATGAGATAGAAGACGATGGGCTTGGCTTTGACCAAACGGAAGGCGATGCCCCCGCCGATCAACAATAGGATGAAAAAAGAATAGGCAAACAGCATCTTATTCTCCTTTCTTGTAATACCGTTGATTACGGTCGGTAGGGACAAGTGGGTTGGTCATGAAGAGGACCTTTGCTTCGAGTCCTTGACGGAGATAGTTCTTTTGCAAACCTAGACGAGACTTTAGTCCCATCAAGCGGCAGAGTTCCTCCGCGCTATAAGGGCGATCTGGCTCCATTTTAGAAAGCAATTTCTCCACCAAAGCGGTGGTCTTGCCATTTCCTTTGACCGAACGCGTCAAAAGCGAATTGACGCCTTTATCCAATAATTTCATCCAGCAAAGCAAATAAGCGCCCATATCCGCGGTTTCTGCGCTTTTCGCGTAAGAAGCATCAATCTCCTCTTTGTGGGTGAGATAAACCTTGAAGAGATTCAAATGGGCTAAGGATTTGCTATACGAAGATAAATAAGCATGGAAATAGAAAAGCGCGATCGGCAAATTAGAAGATGAATAAGGCGCGATTGCCTGGAAGACAAAAGCGAACGCGCATCCAATGGTAATCGGGTTCATCGATTTGACATTGCCGCTAGAGAAGCGAAATAAACCCTTTACCAATGCTTCGATTTTCTTATGCATCGGAAGAGGATAAGGGAAATCATCTAGTTTCCTAGACATGCGATTAGGCACGCCATGTGGGAAAAAGACTTCCTCGATCTTGCGAAGGCTATTCTCATCGTAGGGATTGAATTTCAATAGCCCGGAATAAAGGCGATAGATCGACGCGATTTGAGGGCAAGAAGGAAGCACTTCGCCGCGGAGCAATCCGCGGTATTGAGAAGGGGTAGCTTCTAAGCCAAGCAACGCGGCCACGCTTTTGGTGCTGTTTAAGGCATCCACGTTATCATAGACGTGGGCGTCAGTAACCGAAAGACGGCCGAGATGATAGGCGATGGAAGAAGTGCTATATAGAATCTCTCCATTGACGGAGAAGGCAGCTTTATATGGTTCAAGAGGCTTGTTCATAAGAATATTTTAGCATGATGAAATCGTTTTAAAACACATTTGAGCCATATTTTGCTGTATATTTTGCGATTTTGATGCCGAAGAAAAAGCCGCCAGATTTTGGCGGCTCGGTTTCACTCTTCGTAAAGATCGTAATCGGCTGGGTCTAGAAGCGCCCCCTCAAAGCGCGGATAGTCATCGACATCGTTGAAGTCGAAGACGGATAAGGACATGACCGAATACAAGGCGTCCCCATCGACGAAGGACATCTGGGACTTCTCGACTTGGCAATGACGGATCTTGCCGTTGACGAAGGCGAAGTTGCCTTCCGAAGAATAGAAGTTGGTGACGAAGTGGTCGTTGGACTCATAGGTGATCGCGTAAGCAAACCCGAAGGTCGCTCCGATAGAATCGCAGTCTAGCGTCGAGACATTCAACGGGGTGATGTAATAGAAGTCATCGCTGATGACCGTGTTCTCGTCGAAATAAGGAAGCGCGACCATCGAAGCGTTGCGCATCAATCCGACTAGTTGATTCGCCCAACCCATGAAATAGGAAGCGAAATCGATGTTCAAGGTCATATCGATCTGGGCGTCTTTGACCGCGATGATTTCCTTGCCGTCTTTATCGGCGGCATCATGCTTTTCATGCATCTCGTTGTAATCGTAGATGGTGGTCAAATTGCCAGAAGCATAATGCTCTTGGACGGTCAGGGTCTTGTTTTTCGCATTGACCTCATCAATGGTTAAGCCAAGACGACGTTCTTCGTCCGAAAGATCATCTTCGACATAGCAAACCTTGGGGAAATAATGATCGGTGATGACGGTATAATCCGCGTATCTTCTCGCGGTGAAGACATCCACTGAGGAGAAAACGCCTTCTGCCACCGAATATTGATAGGCCGATTCAACATATCCCCTCGTTTCAGAAACGATTGGGCAAAGCTCTTGAATACGGGCGATGTAACGTTCTAGTTTCTCATCGTCTTGAAGCCCTTCATAAAGCACCCATTTGGCGAATAGCTTCGCTGGGGCTTTCATCGAGAAGTCGAAATCTTTTCCGTTTTCATCTTTCCAACCATCGAAGACGTAATTCTTCTTGAGTGGAGTACCTGGATTACCGACATAACCATCCGCGTTCGGGGTCTTGGTATAGAGCACTTTGTCATCATCATAGAAGGTGACGGTGTTGCTGACTTCCGAAGTGGTCGTATCAGTTGAGGTAGCGGTAGAGATAGAAGCGGAGGAGACAGTAGAACTATTTTCAGCTGGGGCATTCCCTCCGCAGGAGGCAAGAAGGAAAGAAGAGGCTAATAAAAGAACACGAACGGATTTCATAGAA
>ONWJ01000099.1 GCA_900321535.1 uncultured Erysipelotrichaceae bacterium | reverse complement strand
TATGACGATGACGCCGAAGTTCGCTTTGGCATCGTTAATGGCAAGGTTGTCCGCGTTGAAAACGAAGATGTCGCATTCGAATATCACACCTATACCAATAGTTTTGGAACATATGAGGGCATCACGCCTGTCGGTCTCGTCAATGGGCGTTACAACTATGTCACCGAACTTGGTGCATGGAAGTATTCTGTTCTCGTTATTGACGACCAACCCGTTATGCATTCTAATTCGACCGTTCAGGGGGCCGTTAGGGATGCAGTAGGCGGTTCGGATTGGACCGATCGTCTCTTTGACGAAAACGCCAACGGCCACTTCATGGCTACGAACGGTCAAACCTACGCGTTTGAATATGATGTTGAGGATGCCGTTTTCTCTGTTGGTATCGTCAATAAGCTCTTCTATCTCCAAGGCACAGACGTTAAAGTCACCGACGCCGTCAATGGTGTGTATCCAATCACCGCGACACACTTGAAACAGTGGGGACGTTTCTCTTCGATCGTCGCGGCTGACGCAACCGGAAGAATCGACTTCGTTACCACTGACACCGCAACCATCACTGGCGCATTCGGGGCTTATGGTACAGTCGGCTGCATGTATTCTGATCCAGCCGAAGATCATGGTACCTTCCTTTGCTGGGAAGCCGATGGCATCGACATCGAAGCTACCTACACCATGGAAACCAGGACCTTGAATTTCGTCAAAACGGTTCTTGCCTAATTCCTCATCTATCCTCTAGAAGGCTGCTCGAAAGGGCGGCCTTTTCTTAATGCGATTTTTAAGAAAATATCCAAATATTAGGATTGATGTATCATTCATACGCATATATACGCGTAAAGAAAGAAATCGTTTTGGGATTGGCCTAGAATATCAACGTCAAAGGAGTCCCTTATGAAGAAACATCTCTTTTTCGCCTTTTCCAGCATGATGGTTGTTGGATTACTCGCCTCTTGCGGCGGCCAGAACACCCCGACCGAGGAATCCAAAACCACGCAGGAACAGTCTTCCACCGCCGCTTCCTCTCAGCCTGCCGCTTCTTCCGCTTCTAGCGCAGCAGCTACCAGCCAAGAAGGGCCAAAGATCGAGAAGAAAGACCCAAGAAAAGAAGCTTATTCCGTCGTTTCGGCGACCATGAACGCCAAAGACGAGGTGGAAGAGCTTGAGACCATCGATGGATTCAAATCCATGTATGAAGCCATCAACTATGTTCTCGACGAAGAAGATCCTGGATCATTTGTCTACCTCACGGGTGACAAAGAACGCACCCCATTGTTCAAAAAGTTCAAAGCCAGCTACGATCTCTGGCATTATTACAAAGACGGCAACGTCCTCGATGGATTCTACACATTCACCATGGGTGATGTGGAATTCTTCAAAGGCGAGAGATATACCCGCGTCGTCGCTTCCTCTGGTTATGCAAGCCAAACCTATCAGCCATACCAGCTCATGGGTCATGAGAATGCGACCACCCAAGCATGGAATAGACTCCCTCTATTAGATGCTTCCGTCCGTTATAACCCACATGCCTTCACTGGCATTCAGGATTCAACCTACACCGTTGAATTATCCAAATCCCAAATTCGTCCATCTTATTCTGAACTTCAGAAATCGGTTCCAACCTTGGTCATGTCCACCACCGACTCCTATAACTGGTCCAGCCAAGGTCTTCGAATGGATGAAGAAACCGGCGAATGGAGATACTTCCAAGGCGAAACCCAATCCGATTTCAAGTCTCTTACAGAAGAAGACGAAGTCATCATGACCTCCACCTGGGATAACACCAAACAAGAATGGGTCACCCCATATGATGTGCGTTTCTCCCTCAGCCAGGTTTATGACGATGCCGAAGACGCTGTCTCCAATGATTTGAAGATTGAATTGCTTCAAAGCGGAGAGGTTAAGAAAACCGTCACCCGCAACTACGAGATGTCTCAAATGACCATGCGCGGCACTCATCGCTTCGCCATCTCACTCGATATGGAGCCGAGAACGGATGATTTCGACGAAGAATCCATGACCCCTGACTTCCAATGCGGCGCTTATTTGAAGAACATCGTCGTTTCCGAAGGCAAAGGCTCGGTTAGAGAAGGCCTTAACGATGATATCTATAAAGGCGACGCACCAATGTGCTGCGAAGCTGGCAAAACCTACGATTTGCTCTACTCCTTAAAGGGCTATGAAAACGACGCTGACACCGAAGTCATCATCGATAACGTCAATGCGATTAAATACCTTGAAGACAACGCGAATAAGGATACCTGGAACATCTCCTTTGAAGCCGTTGTTCCAGAAGTCACAAGAACCGAAGAGGTCGTTGATGTCGAGGAACTCATCGCTATGATTCCAGACAACGCCGATGAAACCAACGACGAATTCCTCACCGCTTACGCTTCTTGGCGCGAACTCCACGTCGTCCAGCAAGAATTGATCTCTCAAATCGATGGCTATCGCGCCATTGAACGCATCATAGGGGAATAAGCATATGCGTCGAAGCAGCAAACACATCATCCTTTTGTTCTCTGCGTCTTTGCTCGCTTCTTGCGGCAGTGGCAACCCAGAAGTCTCATCGATTCTATCGTCTTCCGCGGCTACCACTTCTAGCGAGGGAACCTCTTCCGTGGCCTCCGTCGAATCAAGCGAAGCTACCACTGAGGAAGTCGTTTCCTATTCTAGAAGCAACCCACTCATCATCACCGAAGTCGACGAGAATTCTAAGGCAATCGAACTATCTGGCCCATTCTCGATCTTAGATGATAAGGGTGATCCTGCGGTCATTAACTACAATGAGAATGGCGCCGCCGCCAGCGGATTGCCTAACGTCTATGACAATATGTACGAAGCCATCCGCATCGCAGGCACCAACTCCACCTCCAAGAAGATCTGCCAAGTTCAGGACGCGAACTTCGTTCAGATCTTTAAACGCGGCAAAAAGAGCGATGTCTATGTCTTCGACGGCCACGATTATGTCGGGGCAACCACTGAAACCAAATCCAAAAAATACATCTTATCTCATCCGGAAAGCTACGCCATCAACGGCCAAGCGACCGATTATTACTACCTTGGCCGCGATGATATGACCGAGAACCTCACCGTCAGCGAACGTCAGCTTGAAACATTCGCTGGAGCCTATAACTACATGTACTCCAAAGGCGGGGATGGAGCCATCAACGGCTTCTCCTATGCAACATGCGACGTTCACCTTTCCGAAACCGTCTATCGTCCAACCCAAGATGGCCATGGATGGAATGCCTATATCTTCGTAAACCTCGCTCGCGGACTTAACGCAGACCTTGGTCTCATTGGCATCTACAACGCTGGCTCAAAGCGTTGCGATTGGAAGATGGTGAGGAACTGCTCCTCCACTTATCATCCTGCCGGCACATCGGGCATCGAACGTGATGCAAGATTCTACGTTTATCAAGATAAAACCGTTACCTATTCGACTCATTTTAACCCGGAGACCCAAGAATGCTCCGGATTTGACGATCTCCATTTTGAAGCCTTCGCGATGGATAACGGATGGACGCTCAATATCACGAATATGCGCACAGGCGTGACCCAAAGCTTCACCGATACCCATACTTCTGACGATAACACCGGCAAAGCCTATGGTAGAGCCCTGATCGCAGCGAGCTATTGCCCGGTCACCAGCGCAGTCTGGAACTGGGATTGCGGAGCAAAACTAGAAAATGTTGTCTTTGACAATATCCTTTTGACCCGTACCTTGGATGATCCTGCAAAGGCCAATGACATCGAAGCCTATCGCGATGCAAGTCTAGAACGCATCCCCTTCTTCCCAGACGAAGACGTCTATAAAGAAGGCTACTCGCAAGGCGCTTTCTGCTCCTCGCATGAATTTGGCACTCACGAAGATGCTGGAACCTATGCCAGCGGGGTCGCTTACGAGAAAGACCAGAAATACATCTCTTATTCCGTCGATTACAACTCCAATATCTAATCATCCTTCAAGGAGGAAGAACACATGAAAAGGAAATTGCTGCCCATCTTCGCCTCATTAAGCATCGTCGCCACTTCTTGCGGCGCGATCAACCCGAATGCGGACCTCAACATCGATGTCGAAAAACACGATGATATCGTCGTTCGCGCTTTCTTCCCGAACTTCGGCACTTCTAACGCCAAAGTCAGAGAAGGCTGGCTTGGCAGAGCGATTGAGAAATACACGACCTATAATGTCGATTACAATCAATTCGCTGCCTTCGCCGATACCGAGGTCAACAATTTCTTAGTCACCAAAGAGAAGATTGACATGATGAAGATCACGGGCACCGTGTTCAACAATTATGTCACCTCCGGTTATTTCACTGACCTTACCGATGTCATCGAGAAATATGGCAATCGCGTGGTCGATGCAAGCGGAAGGAAATGGAAAGACCTCTACACCAAAGAGCAATGGGAGGCCGTCTCTTATAATGGCCGCATCTACGCCATTCCTGAAATCGGCCACACCGCGATGGCAAACCAGGCATTGATTTGGAATACCGACCACTTAAAAGCAGTCGGCATCGCCCATATTCCTACCACCATCACAGAATTTGATACCGCATTGAAGAAGCTAAAAGAGCATTTTGGTTCTGATGCCTCTTATTATCCTTTCGGCATCAATGGCAATATTCCAAATAGCAATCCCATCTGCAACGCATTCGGCGTTCCTTCTCAGTGGTATGAAGATGACCAAGGCAAGTTGCAGAACATGCTCATGTCTTCGCGCATGAAGACGTACCTCAAATACATGAATGGCCTTCTCAACGCAGGCTACATCGCTGGAGACTGGGTCTCTCAAAACGAGGCCAACTGCATGAACAACTTCGTTTCTCAGAAGTGCTCTGTTTACGTTGGCTCCTATTGGAACGTCACCAGTTGCCGTAATTCCTTGGTGAAATCGTATCGCGGATTCCCCGAAAACATGATCACCAACTCCCAAAAGAGAGCCTATGTCTATGGCGAAGAAAAGCGCGTCCCATACAAAGAAGACGGCTTACTTGGCTGGAATATCGATCTTAAGGGCGACGGCGCCTTTGGCAGCCCTGTCCAAGAAAAAGGCATGCACCGCGATAGCCGCGGCGTTGGCTATTATTGCGTCGTTCCAGTCGCCTGCGCGAGCCGTGCCGCTTATATCATCGACTGGATTTCTAGAAGAAATACCGAAGATTGCACCATCCTCATGATCGCCGGTGAAGAAGGGACCCATTATTCCTATACCACCAAAGACGATAAAGACGGCGTCAAACTCAACACCACCTCTGGCAACGAGAAATACGTCAAGACGACCGATCGTTTCCTTGAAGATATCTCGGGCATGAGCCAATTCCAGACTTCCGTCAACTGCGATGTCGCCCGTGTCTGGTGGCCAGTGGCGGAGAATGGTTTCGATGCGTGGAACGTTCTCATCGTGGATGAAAACGGCAAAGAAGACGCTTCGAGATTGATTCTTTCTGACCTTGGATTCCATCCAGTATTGCCGCAATTCGCGTCCGTTGACCTCGAAGCTCAAAACTACGTCATCACCCAGGCCCAATATTGCATCAACGTCGCCACCGATAAATACGAAGCGACGATCGAAAAGGCCAAATCCGATTATCAATCCCGTTACTACTCCAAATGCGAAGCCGAACTCAATGGCTGGTATCAAGGAAGCAAAACCAAATGACATTGACGAAAAGCTACCGCAAAAAAGAGGCCGCTAGAATCCGGCGCACCGGTTACTGGCACCGCACCTGGACGAAGCTGAAGAAATACGGCTCCATCTATTGGTTCGTTTTGCCAGCCGCCGCTTTAGCGCTGTTCTTTGGCTATGTCCCGCTGATCTTTTTGCTGGCAGCCTTCAAAACCAGTTATAACCCTGCGATTAATCCACCGCTTGTTGAGTTGTTCGTGCCGAATTGGTCGACTGTTCAATTCACCAAGATCTTCGGCGATAACTCGGAAGCTTTCTTCTTGGCGCTTAAAAACACCTTGGTCATCAACTTGATCAAACTCGTTTTCGTCTTCCCGCTTCCGATTATCCTGGCGATTATGCTCTCTGAGGTAAAATCGCAGACCCTAGCTAAACTATTCTTGATTATCTTCTGTCTGCCGAACTTCCTCTCTTGGCCAACCGTCGTTGGTATTTGGCAGAACTTCTTCCGCTTGCAAAACGGCGTTCTCAACAACCTTTTCGGCGCCCAAGTGAATTATTTCTCCGCCGATTTGTTTGGGGAAGGCCGGAACTTATTTAAGTTCTTCGCCATCTTCTTCGACGCCTGGAAAGGGACTGGATGGAACTGCATCATGTACTACACCGCGATCATGTCCATCGATAAGTCCTACTATGAGGCGGCTGAACTTGACGGGGCGAGCAAAGTGAAGCAAATCGTTCACCTCACGCTTCCAAGCATCTTCTCCATCATCGCCCTCATGTTCATCATGAACATCACTTACATCCTTTCCTGCGGCTTCGAGGAAATCAACCTCTTGGCCAACTGGAACCCCTACTTCGTTGAACATGAGACGACGCTTGATTACTACCTCTACTACGTCGCATTACGTCAAAACGGCCAGTACGCGTTTGCCACGGCGCTTGGCTTATTCAACTCCACCGTTTCCTTGATCTTCATGCTCGGTGGCAACAAGATCTGCCGTAAATTCCTCAACAGGGGGCTTTGGTGATATGGTACGCAAGATCCGCATGAAAAAGACCATCAAATCCCCAACCAGGGATCGTGTCTTCGTGGTGACCATCCATGTGATTTTGTTCGTCCTCACTTTGTTGATCGTCATCCCTCTTTTGAATTTGTTCGCTTTTGCATTCTCAGATGAATATTCCAACGCTTTCGTCACCTTTATCCCACAAGGGTTCACGATGCGTTATTTCCAGTACATCCTCTTTGAATACCCGACATTCTGGTCATCGTTAGGTAATTCGGCGATTATGACCTTAGTCATCACCGTGCTTTCCAACGTTTTGATGGCGCTTGCGGCTTATCCGCTTTCAAAAGAAGACTTGCCGTTTAAGAAGATCGTTTTAACCTTCTTCGTCATCACCATGTTATTTGGTGCGGGCATCGTCCCAACCTTATTCATGTTGCAGACCTTAGGCGTCAGAGGCACGATTTGGGGCATCGTTTTGCTTTCGATCAACAACATCTTCAACATGCTTCTTTATAAGTCCTTCTTTGAGAACTTGCCCAAAGAGACGATTGAAGCCGCGCAGGTTGACGGGGTCAACAACATCCAGTTATTCTTCCGCATCATTTTGCCGATGTCGCTTCCTGTCTTCGCCAGCTGCTCCTTCTTCACCATCGTCGGCG
>ONWJ01000252.1 GCA_900321535.1 uncultured Erysipelotrichaceae bacterium | reverse complement strand
TAAGAGCAGACGTCATTAAGACTAATTTCTTTTTCATATAAATTTCCTTCTTTCTTATGTAGAAATACTACATAAAATAAATAATATATTTACTTTCTATTTTCAAGCAAAACAAGCCTTAACTATACTTTCGAATATTCAAAGTAAAGTTATTGATGTATAATGAGTAAAAAATAAGGGAAATATAGATATGAGAGATATCGATAAAACGAAAGCAGCATTTGAAAAATCACTTTTCAAATTATTAGAAAAAAAGAACTATCACGACATTACAGTTAACGAGATATGTTCTTTGCCTAAATTATTATAGTTTGCACTGACACTCTAGGTATCAGCATGCAAGGTTCAGTGTGCAAACTATTTTTTCTTTTGGTTTTCATAAAAACACCCATCATTCATCTAACCAATGAAATCAAAGTCTTAAAAAACACCAAAAAGTGCTTAAAAGTAAACAAAAACGACCTTTGGGGATGCCATCGGTCGCGTTGTTTAAGTATGGGGCGCCATATGGGAGTCGAACCCATTCATGCTCGGTTCACAGCCGAGTGTGTTCACCGTTTCACCAATGGCGCCGCAGCGGGAATATATTATGAGTATTGACCCTAATTAGCAAGGGAATTTTATTTCCTTGATTGGTATTCGGCTTTGCTGATTTCAAATACGTTGACGTCGCATACGCCCCGCTGATTGAATCCGCCATGAGGAACAGTTTGCTTAAACGCCATCCCAACGTTTTTCATGACCGCTTGGCCGCGTTCATTCATCACATCCGTTTTGCCGAAAACGCGGGATACATTGACGTTATCAAAGAAATAAGCGAGCAAGGCTTCAAGGGCTTCTGAAGTATAGTGTTTGTTCCACTCCTTTTTCGCGATGCAATAGCCGATCTCCACCGCATCAAAATCGGAATGAATCACGGAGATGGAACCGATGGCTTCGTTGTTCTCTTTCTTGACGATGATCCACTGATAGAAGGTGGGGTCACCATATTTTTTAGACCAAACCGTTACCACTGAACGCGTGACACCGACATCAGCATGAGCTGGCCATTCCAAGAACTCGGTAACGTCTGGATCGCCACTCCAATTGGCGAACATCATTTCTGCATCCGCCTCCTCAAAGCGACGGAGAAGGAGTCTCTTTGTTTCTAAAGGAAGGGTGCCATGATGCGTTGGTTCTCCAGGATAAGAAATGCGATGCGCATCGCGAAGTCGTTTGACTTCTTCTAGCATCGGAAGCTCTCTTCTTTTTACTAAGCCAGCGACGAGCCTATCGTCTTGTGCCTTCATTTTGGCGATGGCCTCTTCTAGGGGCAACCATTCCGTTTTTTGGATGAGCGTATCGCCCTTCGAAGCGAAGTGTGGTTCGCCTAAAGAGCGGACTTTTGCAAGGAAAAAGCGATTTATGTTCTTTCTTTTGATGAGGTTATAAGCGTCTTCAACTTCACCCAAGCAAAGAAGAATATCCACATCCGCGCCGAGCTCTTCTTTGCATTCTCGGGCGAACGCTTCGACATAGGATTCGCCTTCGTCTACGCCTCCTCCCGGAGTCTCGTAGTACGTTTGATCGCAGAAAGCATCGTTGCGATGGAGCAAATGCAAAGCGACATTGCCATGACTATCCATGACAATGCCTCTAGCGACGAAGCGAACGTGATCAAACCCTTCGAAGGGGTATTCTTGGTCGAGAAGACGAAGCGATATCATATGCCGTATTTTACTTCTTCTTAGTGCCCCCTCACAATAATTTGGTGTAGGATTATGACATGGTCATCATCCGTAATCGTGTCATCGCTTTGGTCACCAGAATCTTGTTGCTCGCCGGATTGACGACTTTTTTTGCGTTGTACTTCCTTGAGATGTCGCCTGCTTGGCGAGCATTGTGCTTCTTAGAAATCCAAGCGTGCTTTGCTTACATGGTTTTCCTTTTCTTTGAAGTCATTTTCAACGCGATCGATCTTCGTCACGGCGTGAAAGGAATCGCGGCCGGAGGTTTCTTACCTTTGATGCTCCTCTTAACGGGATATTGCTTCATCTCTTCGGCTCTTTATTTCTCCTATATCATGCCGGTGAGATCTTATCTTACGTTGCGGTCCATCATGTTCCATTCCGCGTTGTTTGTGATTCCTCTGCTAAATTGGTTGCTATTTGAGATTAAGGGAACGGTTCGTTATTACTATGCATTCATCTCAATTGCTTACCCGATGATTTATGTCATCTTCTCCATCTTCCGCGCGGTCATTTGGCCTAATAACGCTTTATACACGCCGGATGTCATGTTCATCTACGATTTCTTCGACCCATCGGAAAAAGCATTCTTATGGTCCCCTTGGATCAGTATCGTTGCGGTTATCGCCTTCTTCGCGTTGATGATTCTTTTCAATAACCTATTGGCTAGAAAAGGAAGACGCAAGATTCCAAACCTATTTTGATTTCTTCTTTCTGCTGCGTTTGAGTTTTGTATCCACTCGTTTAATGACGGCCTTTTGTTCAAGCCAAGCAAGGTCTTCGTTTTTATATTCCCTTAATCCATCGATAGCCCAAACGTTAGGTTTGCCTTTTAGCAAGATGCGGATACCCAAAACACGGAAGCGTCCTTTTTGGGCGTAGAGCCTGAAATAGATGTAAAACATCTCCTGTTTGCAATAGCAGACGAGGTCAGGAGATTGGATGATCTGAATGTACTCTTCTAGTAGGCGAAGGTAGCGTTCAGGGTAGGTTGAGGCGAGGCGGTCTAAATCCTCTTGGAGGAAATAGATATCGGGACGAATGGCAAAGGCGGAGT
>ONWJ01000011.1 GCA_900321535.1 uncultured Erysipelotrichaceae bacterium | reverse complement strand
GAATTCCGACTTCATTATGGGGAGGACGTTAGAAGTATTGTAACTGGCTTCCGTTCTATCAAGGTCCAAGAAGATGGTTTATACATCAATGGCAAGCGCATCAAAATCAGAGGGCTCAACCGTCATCAAACCTATCCTTATGTCGGCGCTGCCGCGCCAGATGCGATGCAAATCGATGATGCGCGCATCTTAAAGCATGATTTAGGCGTGAATCTTGTACGCACTTCTCATTACCCTCAAGATGAGTCTTTTTTGGCCGAATGCGACCGCCTAGGACTTCTCTTAATTGATGAGATTCCAGGCTGGCAATTCATCTCTGATAATCCCATTTGGAGGGAGAATTGCAAAGATTTTGCAAAAAGAATGATTCTGAAAGAGCGGAATCATCCTAGCGTAGTCATGTATGGATTGCGTATCGACGAATCCGTGGATGATAACGAATTGTACTCCAGTATTCAGGCCATCAAAAAAGAGTTAGACCCCACTCGCCCATCGATTGGGGTGCGTTATTTCAAGGGCTCGGAACTACTAGAAGATGTCTATGGCTATAACGATTTCAACTTCCGTAAAACCGTTGGGCTAGATCCGTCAAAATCGTATCAAAAAGAAAAAGGCAAACCAAAACTTGTCACCGAGCATAACGGACATATGTTCCCCACGAAATCCACTGACCCGACGGACCGCAGAGCAATGCAAGCGTTCCGTCACGCGGCGATGATCAATGATGCCTATAAAGATGATCATCTATTAGGTGCGATTGGATGGTGTGCGTTTGATTACAACACCCATAAGACCTTCGGCAATATGGACCATATTTGCTACCATGGGGTAAGCGATATTTTCCGTAACCGAAAATATGCAGGCTACGCTTATGCTTCTCAAGGCGAAGAAATCGTGATGGAGGTCGATTCCTCTTTGCAAACAAGCGATTTCAACGCGGCTTTGCTCCCCATTGCAAGGGTGTACACAAACTGCGACCAGGTCGAAGCTTTTGTAAATGGCCAGCGCATCGGTTTCCTAGAGAAAGATAGCAAACGGTTCCCTAATCTCCCTCATCCTCCCTTTCTCTTGGATGATATCGTTGGGGACCGCATCAATGAGAAGTTCAGCGAAAAAGACAAAAAGAAAGTCGCGAAGGCATTCTCCTTTATCGCACATAACGGAATGAACGGGTTAAAGCTTTCTCATTTATTCCTCTTATTAAAGATCATGATCAAATGCCACTACTCCTATCCTGATTTATATCAGATGTATGGAAAGTACGTGGTTGGTTGGGGAAGCAACGGCGTCGTTTTTGAATTCGTTGGATATAAAGACGGCAAAGAAGTCGCGCGCATCAAGCGTGGCCCATCCAAAGAATATCATCTAGAAGCGCACGCCAATAAGACGTCTTTAGAATATGACGATGTCTATGATGTAGCGAGGGTCCACGTTTCCTGCGTCGATGAATTTGGCACCGTATCTTATCTTGCCGATGAGCTTCTGGAATTAGAAGTTGGCGATGGTTTACGAATCCTAGGACCAAATAAAGTGAACCTGGTCGGTGGGCAAATCTCCATCTATGTTGCCGGTGAAAAAGTCAAAAAACCTTGCAAATCCTTCTTAAAAATCAAAGGAACGAGCAAAACAATTCAGCTTGATTTCGATGTTCGCTGATCATAAGTATCTTTTGAAAGGGCTTTAACAAAACGATTTTTATATGCCGAACTGCACGTAGCAGAATACGGCGATGGCGAATCCTAGCAAAACGATGAAGACGCCAAGGAGAATGGAATGGAAGATTCTTTTCCAGTCGTTTTTCTTTGGCAGATGTTTCAATCTAAGAACCGAGAAAAGAATACCTAGTGAGGATAAGACGACGCTGATGAAAAGGATCGCATAAGCAAAGACTAGACCCATCGCCTCTACTAAACCAAGCGCAAACGCCGCGGTTATGGTTGCAACAGCGTTTTGGCTTGTGGTGACTTCTGAGCCATCGCTTGTTTGAGCGGAAGCAACGCCTCTACGAAGGCTTTCTTTGATGCTGAAAGAAAGCGAGCTGCCAATCAATAAATGGGCTAAGTCCGCTAAAGCCAAAACGCCCATTAAGACGGCACGTACCACGTGAAAACGTTTTCCGTTAATGAGTTCAAGATCTGAGGTTTCCTCTTTTTGATGTGGAGGATCCACGACTTCTTGTTCACTCTCTTCGATCGGAGTTTGTTCTTTTTCTTGATTGGTCTTATCGTCTGCCATAAGAGATCGCTCCTTTTTCAAGGCGGTTCATCGCTTCAACCACATTTTCGCGGCTTGTGCCCATGTTGATGCGAATGAATTGTTCCCCCGTTTTTCCGTAAGGGTTACCAGCATTAAAGAACACTTTCTCATTTTCTTCAAGATATGCTTCGAATGTTTTCCCATCGCATCCTAACTCGGAGATGTCCACCCAAAGCAAATATGTCGCGTCACCTTCCACTGCTTTTAAGCCTGGAATCTGATTGATGCGTTGGAACGCATAATCGCGATTAGCAAAGACATATTCATTCATCTGCTCTAGCCATTCATCGCCCTCATTTAATGCGGCGATGACCGCGACTTGAGCGAAGCTATTTGGCTCGGCACATTCGTCAGCGTTGAGTTGCTTCTCGAATTTTGCTCGAATGCGAGGGTTTGGAACAACCGCCGCGGCGGATTGAAGTCCGGCTAAAGAGAAGGCTTTCGAAGGAGAAATTCCAGCAAAGCCGACTTCTTTTGCAATATCTCCAATGCCAAGGAAAGGAACATATTGGGTGCCTGGACGAGTGATAGGTCCATGGATTTCATCACTTAAAATAATGACATCATACCGCTTGGCGAGTTCAGCAAGGCGAAGCAATTCTTCTTTGCTCCAGATTCTTGCGGATGGGTTGCCAGGATTACAAAGGAAACAAAGTTTGGTTTTCTCTAAGGCAAATGCTTTCTCTAACCCATCAAAATCCATGGAATACTTGCCGCCCCTGTAGACAAGCGGAACTTCCAATGCATTTCTTCCTGGATTGACGATGGAATTGTAGAAAACGTTATAGACCGGCGGCATCACCACCACGTTATCACCTTTTTCAGTCAAGGCTTTCACTGCGGAAGATAAAACCGGAACGACGCCAGTCGCGAAAATCAAATCGTTCTCATCGAGGTTCCATCCGTATTTTCTTTGGTAGAAAGACGAATAAGCCTTTTTCCATTCATCGAGGATGATGTTATAACCATAGACATGATGATCGAGTCGCTTCTGCAATGCATTGATGACGCAGGGAGCGACTTCAAAATCCATATCCGCGACCCACAAAGGCAAAAGCCCGGGCTTCATATCCCATTTGTATCAGCCGCTGCCACGACGATCAGGAATCTGGTCAAAGTTATATTTCATCGAACAATGATCTCCGTTTTGCTATGGTCGATCGCATCATCATCTAAAATGAGTTCGCCATATCCATCGCAGATGATTCTCCCTGAAATCGGATTCTTGATGGAAAGCAATTCAGAATGGATCTCAGCATCGATATTCTCGCAATATTCAAACGTCAAATCAGACTCGATGACTTCGCAGTTGATGAGCTTGATGTTTTTCATGTAGCAGAACCCTTGATGGGATTTGATCGTGCAGTTAATCAAGGTCACATTCTCCGAGTTCCAACCAAAATATTCGCATTCGATATAAGAGTCGCGGCAAACCACGTTCTTGCAATTCCAGAACGCATCCTTGGTGATCAATTTGCAATGATCAAGTTCTAGATCTTCGCATCCATCAAAAGCATATCCGCCTTCGACTTCCACGTTGCTTCCTTTGATGCCTTTGGTCTTCATAAAGGCATATGCCCCAACAACGCGGACATAAGAAAGAACGAGGTTTTCATTCCACCAGAAAGTTTCATCCCCATGCACAAAATCACCGTTAGAAATCGTGATATTCTTGCATTTCCTGAATAATTTCGGTGCGATGAAGGTGCAATCGGTGAAACTAGAATCCTCGGTATACCAGATTCCCGCTCGCGCTCCTTCGTCAAATACATCTTCATAACATTTGATGTTCTTCGCATACCAAAGCGGATATTTCCACTTGAAGGAACAGCCATTAACGACGAGATTCCGACTCTCTTTTAACGGCGATTCCCCATCATGAAATTCACACCCCTCAATCAAAGCATCCTTGACTTTGAATAAAGCGCGTTCGCCCTCATACGATTCATTCTTGTACTGCTTCATGAACTTCACCCTCTTCCACATACAATATCTCAACACGCTCGAGGGCTTCCTCAATCATGGCAGAATAATCAAATCGATTCTCATACTCGATCGCTTCTAGCAAGGAAGGATGAGTCTTTGGTTTCTTCGGCTTGAAGATAGTGCAGCAATCTTCATATGGACGGATAGAAATCTCATAGGTTCCAATCTTCTTGGATTGATCGATGATCGAGACTTTATCCTCGGCTGCTAAAGGACGGAGCACCGGATAATTGGTGACTTCGTTGATGACAATCAAAGATTGCAAGGTTTGGGATGCGACTTGCCCAACGCTTTCTCCAGTAGAAACCGCCAAGCAATGATGAGCTTTGGCTAGGCCAACCGCTAAACGCATCATCATGCGACGCATCACCGTGATGCAATAAGGTTCAGGAACATATTTGTAGATGGCTTCCTGAATCTTGGTGAACGGGATGATATTGAGTTTGATGTTGCGTTGATAAACGTTTAATTCGCCCAAAATATCGGTGAGTTTATCGATAACAGCCGCACTCGTATACGGCGGAGACGCGAAATGAATGGTTTCTAAAGCGATGCCTCTACGCAGCAATTTATAGGCTGCAACTGGAGAATCAATGCCGCCGCTTAATAAATGCATGACCTTGCCATTCATGCCTAATGGATAACCGCCTAAGCCAGGATATTCATGGCAAGAGATATAAGCATAATCCAAGCGGATAGCCACTTTTAAGAAGATATCATAGTTATGCAAATCGACTGTTTTATCGGTGTTATGAAGGATTTCATCCGCGATTTGGCAAGTTGCATCATAGCTACGAACAGGGAAGGCTTTATCGACGCGATGAACATCGACTTTGAATGTCTTGCCTTCTTCTTTGGAAACAAGTTCCAAACAGGCCTTGATGATTTCGTTCATGTCTTTTTCGACTTTAGCGACAAGCGAGATCTTCTGAATTCCAGGGATTTCCTGGATGCGAGCAAGAACGGGCTCATAAGAAGCATCATCTAACTTAACCAAAATGAAATCATGGGTATAGGAAACCCCTACCCCAAACGATTTCAAAGCATGTTTGACGTTTTGATAAAGGGTATTGATGAACGCTTTCTTGTTCATCCCTTTGGTGGACAATTCACCATAATGGATCATCAAAGAATCATAAGTCATCGTGGATGAACCTCCTTTAAAAGACGGGATAAGGTAGAAACGAAAGCATCGAGGTCTTCTTTGGTTGTCTCATAACCAAACGACACGCGGATAGAGTTTCCCGCGTCCTCTTTGCTTTTGCCCATCGCCTCTAAGACATGGGAGATAGGCTCGCTTTTGCTAGAGCAAGCCGAAACGGAAGAGACATAGATCTCTTGTTCAGAAAGCGCCTCGATCATGACCGAAGCCTTATGCTTTTGAAGCGAGAAATTCAAGATGAATGGGCAACCAGATTCAGGTGAATTGAATCGTCCTTCTCCTAAATCCATCAAGGATTTGCGGAGATATTCGTTTAATTCATGGGCTTTTGCAATCTTTCCATCGACGCCTTGCAAAGAGATTTCAAGGGCTTTTGCCATGCCTAAAGCACCCGGTACATTTGGAGTTCCGCTTCGCAAAGAAAACTCCTGCGCACCACCGCTAAGAAGCGGAGAAGGAGCGATTTGTTTCTTGAAGACAAGACCGCCGACGCCTTTTCTTCCGCCAAATTTGTGGGCGGAGAAAGAGAAAGCGTCCAAGCATGAATAATCGATCTTAGTTTTGCCGATCGCCTGGGTTAAATCACTATGGAAGAAGGCTTTCGGATATTTTTTGACCACCGCAGAGAGGGCTTTTAAATCGTTAATAGAACCTGTCTCATTATTGACCCCAATAACGGAAACGAGGATGGTGTGTTGATCCATTGCCGCTTCTAATGTTTGAGGTTCTAATTCCCCTTTATCGTTAACCGGAAGTTCCACTACTTCAAAGCCGAGTGCTTCAAGCGAACGGAAAGCATTTGTAACGGAGGGGTGTTCCACCTTGGTGGTGATGATCTTCTTGCCACGGTTTTGATACTTCAAGGCGATGCCTTTGATGAAAAAGTTGTTGGATTCGGTTGCACCCGATGTGAAAACCATGGTGTGCGTAGAAGCCACACCGAAGCAATTCAAGATGCGCTTGCGGGCATCTTCTAGTGCACGGGAGGATTTTCTTCCCGCTGTATGCAAAGAAGAGGCATTGGCAAAATAGAGGAGCTCTGCCTCTTTTTCAATATCCAAAACCTCAGGATAAACGGGAGTCGTAGCGGCGTGATCGAGATACACCATCATCCTTATTCCTGCTCACGGAGTGCGCGAATGAAGTCCGTGGTGTCTTTATAGCATTTGCGGTAATCGCCAGATTCGAACATCCCTTCCATTTGCTTCAAATAGGTATGGACTTCGCCTAAGTGCTGGCGTTTGCGGTTTGCATAGGTAATCGCGGCTTGGGCTTGATTCTCCGCCTCATAATCATCGAGGATGGAAGAATAGACGCGGTCACCGGTATTGACAAGTTCTTCGACAAAACCATTGATGGATTCAACATCAATCGGGCATTTCAAAGAAGACATGATCTTATCGATGAGGCCATAGCAAGTATCAATCTCGCCTTGGTATTTCTCATTCGGGACCGCAAGGTTCATGGTGCGGAGGATGCTTTCAGCATCTTTGCAACGGGCATAATAATCCTTAGCGGCGCTTAACGCGGATTCAGAGTCATGCTTCAACGACATCAAATATTGATGGAAATCATCAATCGCGGCCGACGCTTGCTCGCTTTCTTCGCGAAGGGTATTCATTTTCTCAAGAAGCAGGCTATAAGGCTGCTTGGTAAGAGAATGGACGAAGGTATCAAGACTACGCTTGGTCGCACCGCTTTTGTTGACAAGATTCTTAATCGCGTCGACTTTGGCGTTTTGCTCATCCGAGATGGTGTACATACGCTTCACCGCTGGAAGGGCATTGCATAACGCGATATATTTCTTATCCGCTTCGGTGGATTTTGCATAGACTTCATCGCAAGAAGATTCAAAGGCGACACGCGCATCTTTCTCTTTATCGAACGAATCGAAGAATTCATCGATTCTAGACAAGATGCCGTCAAGCTGAGCTTGGACGCCAACGAGGGCAAACGCCTTGACCATCTTGGTTAAGTTATCGAGTTGTTTTCTCATCTCATCCATCGAGGTGATGACCATAAGGTGATGAAGCGGGTAATCGGCTTTGATCATCTCTTGGTAAGCATTCTCTAAAGATGCGAGTTTATCTGGAATCACGGTTTGGATGGTGACGCAGATGTTAGGAAGTTCGTTGAGGTCTTTCGCGAGCTCATTGATGATTTTCTCCATGTTCGGGAGAAGGTTTCTCGCATCGTCATAGTCGGCGGAATCCACTAAGCTTTCGAACTCATTGAACTTCTCATCAAGCTTATGGAAGATGGTCTCAAAAGACTGATATACGAGACCCATGTCTGCTTGTTTGACGTAATAGTCCTGTTTGATGCGGCGGAGATTCTCCTTGAGATTCAAGGATTGCTGACGGCACTCCTCTTCCGGTTTGATGACCGTCATGAGGTCGTTATGAAGAGAGTTCACTTCCTCATCGAAAATCTCAATCGCCTTTCTTGCTTCTGGCAAAGCGGCTTTGAGTCCTTTGTAATCGCGTTCTTGAAGAAGGTCCTTCAATCCATTGACCGCGGCTTGTGCACTAGAGTCGCTTTTATCGCGAACATCCTTGAAACGTTTCGCGAAGGTGCGATGGGTTTCGGAGTAGAGCAAGTTGGTGGTCGAGATTTGTTCAATACGCTTGATGTATTGGGAATCCTGACCAAAAAGAAGAGCGTGAAGATACTCAAACTTGCGGTTCAATTCACGGACCTGTTTTTTATGTCTCAAACTGGTGAAAAGGGTGAGGTAAAGGATCAATAGAAGCGCCAAAACAAGGGCGATGGAACCGCCGATGATGAGAGATAAAGCGAGCGTAGATAAAAGAAGTGGACTAATCATGCGGGTATTTTAACACGCGTTTGCGCACATGCGAGCGATAAGTGTTGAAAAGTTTTCCAATTTGTTTGTTCGGATACTACTTAATGAGGCAAAACACCGCCACAAAAGACGGTCGAAAATGCAGTTGAAAACATTAAAATAAGAGGTTTTTGCAGAGTTATTTCGTATTTTGGACGGATTTTGAAGCCGATTTCATTCAAGAAGCAGACGGACAAATACTCCTATATTTCGTAATCCTTAATCATCGGATCGGTAATGATCCTTAATAGACAATCCTATCTTTGCAAAAACCTCGTCTCAATCGTAAAGAAGCCCATTACATTATTTTGTTGACTTGGCGCCCGCGTATGCGTATACTCTCGCTTGCGTACAAAAGCAGCATGCTCCTACGCTTCCGACCGACGTCAAGCACGATATCAACAGTAAGCCTTCTGCTACTTGGCCGAACCGCTTGACATCCGGGAAGATGGAAGAAGCACTCTGGACTTTGGTAACGCAAAGAAAGGAGACATGAAATATGTCAAGATACACTGGCAGCACGTGGAAAAAATCCCGCCATTTAGGTTTCTCCATCCTCGAAACTGGAGACGAACTCAAGAAACGCCCATTTGGCCCTGGCCAACACGGCCAAGACCGCAAGAGGAAACCATCCGAGTATAGCGCTCAGCTCGCTGAAAAGCAGAAGCTCCGCCTCTACTATGGCCTCAACGAGCGTCAATTCCGTCGTCTCTTCTTGATTGCTAAGAGAGAGCCAACCGTCACCGGTCTTGCCTTCTTCGGCATTCTCGAATCCCGCTTGGACAACCTTGTCTATCGCATCGGATTTGCTCGCACTCGTGCAGCTGCGCGTCAACTCGTCAATCATGGCCACATCCTTGTCAACGGCAAGAAGGTTGATATCCCTTCCTACCTCTGCAAGGTCAATGATGTCATCTCCCTCAAGGAAGAGACCCCATTGAAGTGCGTCAAGGAATCGATGGATTCCCGCCCAGCAACCATTGGCTTCGTTAAAGTCGACGCGGAGAAGTTCGAAGGAACCTTCGTCCGTATGCCAGAGCGTAACGAGCTCCCTCTCGAGATCCAGGAATCCCAGATCATCGAGTGGTACAACCGCTTGCTCTGATCCGACAGCCGGAACCAATTGCCCTGCCCTATGGCGGGGTTTTTGTTTTGCCCTAATCTTTATATATAAAAAGAGGAGATGTAGTAAAATCTAACCATGTCAAGAAAAGAACAATACGACATCAAGAATGTCTTCCGCTTAAATTTGAAGCCTCATCCTTTCTCCTTCATCAAAGCCAAAAAGAAAGATGTGGAGATGAGACTATATGATCCAAAAAGAAGAGCGATTCAAATCGGTGACCTCATCATCTTTACGAACCAAGAAACCGGCGAAGAACTTGTCGCTGAAGTATTGGAGTTAAGGAGGTTCAAGGATTTTAAAGCCTTATATGAGTTCTATCCGAAAACCAGAATCGGTTATGAAAAAGATGATGTCGCTCATCCTGACGACATGCTCCAATATTATTCCAAAGAAGCCATTGAACGTTACGGTGCTTACGCGATTGTCATCCGTTTAGTGGATGACAAAAACGCGACAGAAATCTAAAAATCCCTGCAAAACCTGTTTAAAAAGACGTCAGAGGAACCTGGCGTCTTTTTTGGTTATGAAGTGCTTTTAGGCAACGAATTTGCCAAGATAATAGTTCTTTTTGCCACGCTTTAAGACAACGTATTTACCATAGAGCGCGTCGGCTTTGGTGATGGTCTTGGCTAAATCGGCGACCTTGGTTCCATTGATGGAGACAGAATTGCCGGTGATGAAGGTACGAGCTTCACGTTTGCTGGTCGCAGATTTTGCTTGGATGAGGAAATCCTCTAGGAGGATGCCTTCGTTGATTTCAACGGTGAGGTCGCCGAAGAGCTCTTCCAAAGCGGATTAGCTTAACGAGGCAAAGTCACCAGAGAACAAAGATTCTGACATCGCCACCGCTTCATCCGCCGCTTCTTTGCCGTGGATGTCTTTGGTGACTTCGTAGGCCACTTTCTTTTGACCGATGCGCATGCCTGGATTTGCGAAGTGCTCTCTTGCAATATCCTCGATTTCTTCTTTTTCTAAGAAGGAGAAGATCTTGAGGAAGCGAATCGCGTCTTCATCAGTGACGTTCATGAAATATTGATAGAGCTGATATGGCGAAGTGAGGTTACGGTCAAGGAACAAAGCGCCTTTTTCCGATTTGCCGAACTTCTTTCCATCGCTTCTTAAAATCAAATGGGCAGTCATGACCGCGACATCTTCGTTTTCTCCATCGATTTTGCGGATCAATTCCAAACCAGAAGTGAGGTTGCCCCACTGGTCATTGCCACCGAGTTGGATGTTCACGCCGAGGGCATGATGAAGGTGATAAAAGTCGATGGATTGGAGGATTTGATAAGAGAATTCGGTGAAAGAGATGCCGGCTTCCAAACGAGATTTGACGATTTCCTTGGAGAGCATGTAGTTGATTGAGAAATACTTGCCATAATCGCGGAGGAAATCAATCATCGGCATATTGCCGAGCCAATCATAGTTCGAGACGATCGCGCCTTTTTCAGGATCGCTTAAATCAATATAACGTTCCAATTGGGCTTTGATGGCAGCCGTATTCGCATCAAGCGCTTCCTTGGTTTGGAGATTGCGTTCTTTGCTTTTGCCACTTGGATCGCCGATCATGCCGGTCGCGCCGCCGACAAGAGCGACGACTTTATGCCCAGCGAGTTGGAAACGTTTGAGCAAAGAAATCATGACATAATTGCCAAGATGCATGGAGACGGCCGAGGGGTCAAATCCACAGTAAAGGACTTGCTTTTTGGAGAGCATTTCCTTCATTTTCGCCTCATCCGAGAATTGTTCGATGAGGTCACGGTAACGTAAATCTTCGAGGATGTTTTTCATAGCAGGGATATTCTAGTCGTTTCTTTGGGCTAGGCAAAGCGAAACTCGCTCGTTTTGATGCTTATGCATCATTTATCAGCCAATCTCGACGATTTTCTTCCCCTTTTTCGAAAGAAGAAGAGTACAATGATGTCATGACTACCATAGATCAAGTTATTGCCGAGAAAATCGGCTCTTGGACAATCAATGAATGGCCCGTTGGGAATTTCGTTCTCTGCGTGATCGCCCTTGTCTTATCCGTTGTCTTATGCGGTATTATCGGCATTGAAAGAGAACGCAGAGGAAGAAGCGCTGGTTTACGTACCCACCTTCTTGTCGGCGTCGGCTCTTGCATCATCATGATCATCTCGATCTATGGCTTCCCTGCGATCGTCATTAACGGTC
The DNA here is from genome assembly GCA_900321535.1 of uncultured Erysipelotrichaceae bacterium. Lineage (GTDB taxonomy): Bacteria > Bacillota_I > Bacilli_A > RFN20 > CAG-826 > Alloenteromonas. Next base: position 1,634 of record ONWJ01000011.1, on the reverse strand, counting down.
AGCCACTTACCCGCGATGTCGCTCGTTTAGCTGCCCAAGTCATCACCGGCGTCGGTTTCTTAGGCGCAGGCGCGATCATCCACCGCAATTCCGGTATCCGCGGACTCACCACCGCCGCTACCATCTGGATTGTTATGGCCATCGGTTTAGCCTGTGGCTCGATGAACTACATCATCGCCATCGTCGGCACCGGACTTATCATGTTCGTCTTAACCGCGGTCCGTAAATTCGAAACGCGTCTTAATAAGAAGGCTCCGTTGGTGTCTCTTCGCGTAGAACATAAATCCACCATTATCGGAGAATTGCTGCAAATCGCCCAGAAATTTGGCTGCACCATCCTCGATCTCCAGGTTGAGCTTTGTGATAATGGCGAGGTTCAAGCGACCTTCCTAGCCGTCTCTAATTCCAGCGATTTCAGAACCAATGAATTCTTAGCTCACTTAGAACAACTAGAAGGCGTTCTCCAAGTCGGCGTCATCAACGGACATAAACTCTAATGCTTCTTAGCCCCATTCGGGGCTTTTTTAACACCTTTAAAACCATGATAGAAACTGTTAAATCCATCGTGCTTCAAGCATCCAAAATCATGCTCAATGATGATTTTTCCGTCAAAGAAAAAGGGACATCATCGAATTTAGTCACCAGCAACGACATCGCCGTCCAGGCGTTCTTGAAGCAAAAGCTATCTGCGTTCTTCCCTAGCAGCGGTTTCTACTGCGAAGAAGGCGATGAGAACGATTTAACCAAGGATTATGTCTGGATCATCGATCCGATTGACGGCACCACAAATTATGCTAAGCATATTTCCGTATGCTGCATTTCCGTCGCGTTAGAGCATGAAGGTGAAATTATCCTAGGCGTTGTTTATAACCCTTATCAAAAGATGATGTTTGAAGCCGAGAAAGGCAAAGGCGCTTTCTTAAACGGCAAGCCAATCCATCCAACCAATATTCCGATGAAAGAATGCGTGCTCTACACCGCTTTCTCCGCCTATGAGAAGCAGTATTCGCATAAAGCATTCCAATTCGCCGAGAATGTATTCCCGTTGGTCAGCGATATACGCAGAACCGGTTCCGCCGCTTTTGAGATCTGTTCGGTCGCCTGCGGACGCGGAGATATATACCTCGAAATGAAGCTTCAAGTTTGGGATTACGCCGCCGCATCGCTCATTATTAAGGAAGCGGGCGGAGAAATCTGCGATTTAGAAGGCAACCCAATGGAATATAGCCATCCTAGCTTTGCGATAGCCGCGAATAATAAAGAGAATTTGGATGTCTTAAGAAAGATTGCTTATCCTTATTTCAAGTAAGAAAAACATCGAATAGCTACGGGCCAAAGAGAATGGCCCGTTTTTATACACTGTATAGTTATACACTGTATAGTTACTTTAGACAGTGTATAAAGAATAATTTAGACACTGTATAGTGCTTGTCTTATACAGTGTCTAGCTATGAATTTATACATTGTATAGTTTCATATTTATACAGTGTATATTTCTTTTATACAGTGTATAGTTTATACACTGTATAGTTTTTATGGGGTTTTCTGGGTTCAAAATCCTCTGCGTTTTCTTCCAAAATCATCCCTCTGTTTTTCGCGTTTTTTCCACGATTCCACTGACTATGCCTTATTTT
>ONWJ01000146.1 GCA_900321535.1 uncultured Erysipelotrichaceae bacterium | reverse complement strand
GCTTTACATGTCTATGCCGATGAAAAGCATGCGAAGGACAAACTCATCGACGAAGCAAAATCCTTTGGCATACCTGTAACCATATTACCTGGCGAAAAGATCAATCAATTGGCTAAGAATCAACCCCATCAAGGGATTCTTTGCACCTGCAAAAAGATCGAGACGATTTCACTTAGAAACCTTATCGATGAAGCAGACCAAAGCGATCATCCTTTAATCCTCATCCTAGATGGCATAGAAGATCCACACAATCTAGGCGCCATCTTACGTTCCTGCGACGCATTTCGAGTCGACGGGGTCGTTATCAAAACACATGGTAACGCTCCCCTTAATTCGACAGTAGCTAATATTTCCACCGGAGCCATTCATTATGTGAAGGTTTCTGAAGTGCCCAACTTGAACCAAGCGATTGGTGTTCTAAAAGAGAATGGCTATTGGATCGTCTCAAGCGAAGGCACTGCGAAGATGAATTATCAGCAAGTCGATTATGATAGAAAGCTCGCGATTGTCGTAGGTTCGGAAGGATTTGGCATCTCTAGATTAGTGCTAAAGAATTCTGATTATATTGTGAAAATCCCGATGCAGGGCCACGTGAATTCCCTGAATGCGTCGGTGGCCGCAGGACTCATGCTCGGCTATGCCAGAGCGGTCCAATGGCCAAATAAATAAGACCAAATGAAAATCAACGAACATACTGGTGCTGAAAGCGGCACCAAATTTCGTCGTGACTTGAGCGACGAAGATCTTTTCCGCGTACGCAAATCTGATAAGGCCTATGCGGAGAATGAGCTCTGCCGGAGATATATCACGTTTCGCCACTTCTACTTGAAATTCATCATGCAGAGTGTCGGGATGTATTTGGATGAATTATCGATGACAGACGCCTTCATGGTCGCGCTTGCTGTTTCCGTAAGGAAGTTTAAGCCCGATGAGCATTGCCTCTTCAAAACCTATTTTGTCAACGTGCTACGCCATGAATTGCTGAAAGAGTGCAAGACGTATGGTGAGAAGAGATCGATCTTGTCGCTTGAATGCAACTTGCGAAACGATGGAGAGAACGAGTTTTGCTTGTGTGATGTTGTTCCAACCGCCGAGACGCCGGTATCTTCTCCCAAACTCTATTTAGGCTTCGTTGAAATTGAAGAAGCGATTCGAAGCCTAAGAAGAGAACAACAATGGATTGCTAGAGGCGTAGTGAAATACCTTTCCTCTGGTTCCACGTTGCGAAAAGCGGCCGAGCAAATGAATGTCACTTATTCTAGAGCGAGGTATACCATGGATATGCTGGCTTATGAGCTCAAGAAACGCGGCATCACTCTATAACCTTACATATTTATATTATCAAACCTTTATATCGGCTATCCGCCGATGCCAATTTGGCGAAAGAAATGGTCTCCCAATTTCGGGAGACTTTTCAAAAATAAATGACTTTTGCAGTGATTTTCAAATTTATTTAGGCAAAATATATTTGAATCCATCCAGTTTTTGCAAGAAATGAACGGGGATGCAAATGATTAAGAATAACGCCCATGGCATAAGTAGTCGGTAAGCAAGATTTGTGATGTCCCACTTAAAAAGGTCTAGGGCGATGTATTCCAGGATGTATTGATGAATCATATAGATTGTCAAAGTCGTCGTGGTTGCAAACATGATGACTTTGGAGAACCATTTCACTTTCATGACACGTTCACCTAGATAACGAATGCCAAGGAAGACTGCTACCGAATAAACGACACACGGGGCGTTCAAATATCCTTTGTAGGTCGTAATCATTTGGTCTGCTTCCATGGAAAGGGTGTAAGTCATGTAGATATGGAGGAATAACCCACCGAGCCCAACGATATAGATGATTAATCTAAATGGCAATTTGAATTTGTAATGAGCGACAAGGTAGCCCATCGGTATGTAGATGAGATAACCGTTAAGCAATGCAACGGAGATGGAGCCAGGCATGCCCCATCCGAATATCGTGTTCGCGAATGGGTAGAGAATGTTGAGCACGAAGCCAGCGACGGCTAAATAGATGAATACCTTTTTCCTGAGATCCTGGCGAATCGCCGCAAATAGGGGAATGGATAAATAGACGCAGAAGATGAGTGGGAAGAACCAATAGTTGGGGCCGAGGCTCCCGCTGATCAAGCCGGAGGCTATATATGGGCCAGTGGCTTGATCCGGTGAAAGTTTACCTCTCCAAATAGCGATTGGTATAGCGAGGATGCTGAAGTAGAGGTAGGGGATCACGGTCTTCTGAATTCGCCTCCAAAAGAAGAGGCCTAATCCATATCGATCAAAGAAATCGAGAAGGGTAGCACCGCTAATCATCATGAACACAGGAACGGCAAAATAGAAAACGCATTCGATGATGTTCGCGCTGAACCATTGAGGATGATGGATGCCCATCGACCAGAAGCCCCCATTCACATGAAGGTAGAGCACGGATAGGGCGGCGATAACATTGGCGAGCGGAATAAAAGACAGCCGGCCGGTTGGCGACGTGGCCTTTCGATGACGGAACTGCGTTATCGCTTGGACTGAATCCATGCAAGTAATATAGCACATCGCAACCTCTATTAGATAGGAAGGAAAAGGTGTCATCTTTGAAACGATGAAGATTAACAGCGGGATGAATCTGCTAGAAATGGATGGATATGGCCGAAATAGTCAAAATTATTTCAAAATTGCGAAAATGATTACTTTCTCGAAAAATGTCTAGAACACTATCTGCTTGCCTTTATGAGCTTATTCATTTCTTTCGCACCTCCCCGATCTCCCTTGTGATAGTGACTTTGGCTTTTGCCGAGAGAATATGATTTGATAGAGATAGCAGGGCATGAAAAATGAAAAGTTGCCAATAGTCTAATACAGTAGAGTTTCCAAATTTTCTATGGAACAATTCTATTTATTTTTCATTATGCAATTCCCTTATTCTGTTATCCGTCCTCATCATATTGTGGGAAAATAATTCGCATGAAACGCCTTTTGCTTTTATCCGCCTTACTTCTAACGGCCTGCACGTCTACTCCTCAAGCCGCATCTTCTGCTTCTGATCTTTCATCAAGCAGTCAGCCTTCTGTCACCAGTTCCTCTTCCTCCTCATCCGTGGAACAAACTACTTTTTCGGATATCACATCTTCAGGAGCGTCTTCTGAAGAACGAATCCTTGATTCTTCTGAAAGTGAAACCCAATCTGAATTGGTTCAATGGGAAGATGCCGAACTCGTGGAAGCGATGGAAACTTATCTTCATCACGTTTTGCCTTATATTGGCCTATCCGGTTTGGATTGGTTTTATAACGACTATAACGGTGAGTTAGATATCTACGGCACGACGAATCTTGCCACCCTCGATGATTATTCTGTCTTGTATCGCAACGCTGATTATGGCGTGCAAGTTCTCTCTTCCGACCATTTCAAAGCATATCTTCATGATGAAGACTGGTCCTATGTATTCGTGGAATGCTCTTTAGATAGTGGCGACTTCTATCTCCACGCGATGTATATCCAAGCGGAGGGCGAATGGCCGGAATCAACAATCTATTCCATTTTCTCTGAGACAGGCGTTTATTCCGTCACTCCATTCGAAGCGGAAGCATATGTTTGCTATGCGGTCCCAAAAGACGACGGCTATTGGTCCACGCTTATCATTGAATGTTTTGGAGAAGATCTTTCTGAGGCCTCTTGCCAAGCATATGTTCAAGCCCTTTTGGCATCCGAGGACGCTTACTATCCATTGACCTCAAAAGATAACGTTCACACCTATATTTGCTACGATACGATCACCAAAGTATCGTTCTATTTTGATGACACTTTGAACGGCTTTGTCATCGAGGCCGAATCCTTCTCTGAGCATGAGATGTGTGAACCAAAAGAAGGCTTCCCAAATCATGAAATCTCTGCATTTCTCGATCAATATGGCGTTACCGACGTAGAAATCCCGGCCTTTGATGCCTCTAGCTATCTTGGCGCTCCTTTCCATATCACGGACTCTCCAAACTATGTTGTTCTGACCTATGTCTCGAGTGAAAATTCCGGTCTAAAAATGGAAGATGATTATGAAGGAAAACTATCTGGCCTTGGATATAACGTCGATCGCTCGAATTACGATTCAGCGGGTATCATCGCGACGAAAGCAGGGCAAGACGTCACATTGATCTTCTTCACCTATGATGATGACGATGGCCTTGGACAGTACTTTGAGTTGGATATTTATCCAAGGCTTTCCGAGTGAAGAGGTTGCAATTGGCTATTGACGTAGTCAACTTGCATTTCTATAATTTTGCACGCAAGGTTGAAATATGGATCGCATTAAAGTTTTTTTGATTTGCCCTGATTGCCTCAGCAGGAACTACACGCTGACTCGGAGAAAAGATGATCCGAGAAGGCTTGAACTTCGTAAGTACTGCCCCGTCTGCGGCAAATACACGCTCCATAAACAAAGCAAGTAAACCAAGGAGGATCTCACATGACCCCAGGAAAATACATTGGTGAAGTCGTCAAGGAAGGCAAGCGCGTGCGCTGGCCCAAGCGTGACCAACTCATCCCAACCATCATCGTCGTTCTCTGCATCGCCGCTTTCACGGCTATCTTCCTCGTTTTGGAAGACCTCACCGCAGGCGAGCTCATCAAGCAATTGCGCAATGCATTCGGAGGCAATTAATCATGGCAACACAGTTAGCTGAAAAGGCATGGTACATCATCACCACGTATTCCATGCACGAAGCCAAAACGGCTGAAAATCTTAAGAAGCGTATTAAGACTCTCGGTCTTGAGGATCTCGTTCTTCGCGTCGTCGTCGCTGACGTTGACGTTCCGGTCCTCAAAGATGGTCTCCCAACCGGGAAGACCAAGAAGAAAAACCTCTTCCCAGGTTACATCTTCGTTGAGATGATCATGACCGATGATTCCTGGTTCAAAGTTCGTAACTGCCCAGGCGTCACTGGTATCGTCGGTTCCTCTGGTGGCGGCCAGAAGCCAAACCCAGTTCCAAAGGAAGAGATCGAACCGGTCCTTAAGAGAATGAACATCATCGACGAGTCCATGTATGCCCGTTACGATGTCGGTGCGACCGTCAAGATCATCCGTGGACCTCTTGAAGGAACTACCGGCACCATCATCTCCATCGACAAAGAGACTGGCGCCTGCCGCGTTGAAACCGTCTTCTTCGGACGTACCACTCCGGTCGATGTGGACTTCTCCGAAATCGAACGTATCTAATTCAACTTACTAAAAACCCGTCTGGAATCAAATCCGACGGGTTTTTGTGTGGGTTTTTGAATTATTTAAGTTTATATTTTTTCCCATTTGTCCGAGAGCCAATTGCTTCTACGATTCCTTCGTATTGAAGTTTTCGAAGTTCATTAGTAATGGTACTTCTGCTTTTTTCTAACATAGTAGCGATTTCCTGTGACGAGAGCATCCCGTATTCAAGAAGCAAAGATACTATAGCGTTTTGTTTTGGGATTGCCGGGCTCTGTTCGCCGAAAGACATGCTGAGCACTGTTTTTTCTTCCCGATCAAAGGTTTCCTTTAAAACCGGCTCCTTCCAATTCCTTTTTTCAAAAAGGCCAAAGATGGATGGTATGCCAAAACCGCTCCTCTCGCCTAATCCGATTGCTCTTAACAAAATGGAAATTCCCTCGTTTCGTGGCTGAGAATCACCGCCTATTTTGGCTTGCTCGATATCGACGATCATCCGTCCAGTGTTTTCGATGGTGATATTTGTACCTTTTTGGATGATTCTTATGCCACCCGGCAGAAAGAAATTGCAATTAAATATTGCATTTAGAACGCCTTCCCTCAAAGCGGTCTCCTCTTCAAAACCGCCGTCATTCACAATGCCATTGAGATGAAATGCGTTTGGAAGAATTGGGGCAATATGAGCCACAACGGCGAATAAGAAATCGAAAAGATTTCCACTCCAAGAAATATCGCCATCATCAAGGCGGTAGTCATATCTTTCGTTTCCGGAAGTTTGATCCATAAAATCTACCTTATAGCAGGGGAATACATCTCGGATGTCAGCTGCATATCCGAATAAAGCTATACATCCGTTGGTCGGGAAAAAGAGACCTTCGGCGTTTGATCTGACTGCGCCAACTCTTTTAAGAAACTCAAAATCATCTAGATCAGTTCCGACTCCCGGGAATATGGACTGGTACCTCAAACGGTATTTTTTTATTGTTTCCTGGCACAAATTCTCAACTCGTATTCCGCTGGAGTTTGGCAAAGCATCATATCGAGTTTTGTTCGCATCGTTTAGCATAGATAGAACGGCATACTTTGATAAACGCGCGTCACCATCGATTCCGTTGCGTCTGAACGATTCATAGGGATTGCCATTTAAATAAACTGGGCGCATTGAGATCGGTGCTTTTCTCACACGAATGATAAGAATGGTTTTTCCTTCAATCGTATCGGTTGTGATATCGCCTTCTCTTATTAAGTCGGCGCTTACTTTTGTGCTGTTAGCGACTGTATTGGAAAAATCCGTCTTCAATTTTTCAGGATTTGATACGCCCGCAATAACGTTTTCTCCCCCTCTAATCTCCTTAATCCCTAAATAGATGGTGCCTCCGTTTGTATTCGCGAAGGCCGAGTAGGTCTCGTAAATGTTTAAGGGCAATTTTTCAGAAGCTTGCTTAAACTCAACTTCAGGGGATTCTTTTAATGATAAATAAAATGATTTTTCCATGACCTCATATTATCTAAAACTTTAACAAAATACAACAAACTTTAACAAAGACTATCGTAACTTTAACAAAACTTTAACAACTTTAACAAAAACTATCATAACTTTAACAAAACTTTAACAACTTTAACAACTCTAGCAAATATGCAATACGAAAGTTGACGCCTTACTGGCCGTGTTTTGACTGCCTGATTCTTTAATGCGCATAGTAAGAAGTTTTGATAAACTCTTTGCATGCAAAACCCATTTAAAAGATTTAAGTCCTTCTATGCGGACCGTGATAT
>ONWJ01000060.1 GCA_900321535.1 uncultured Erysipelotrichaceae bacterium | reverse complement strand
CCTCCATCTAAAAGATAGGAGATCGTGCGATACAAAACAGTGAAGATACCAATGATTAAAACCAAGATGACGGCAGCCGCTGCGGATTTGCCATGCTCGAAATCTTCAAATGCATATAGATAGCTCAAAAGGAGCAAAGACATCGAAGAATCTAATGGGCCGCCTTTTGGTCCGATGACAAGTGGTTCATAGAAAACCTGGAAGACCGAGATGATCTGCAAAACGAACAACGTTAATAAGGTGGCTTTTAAGCTTGGGATGGTAATGCGGGTGAATCGTTGCCATGGGGTGGCCCCGTCGATACGAGCGGCTTCATACATCGATTCATCGACCGATTGGAAAGCGGACAAATAAATCAAGGCGGTAGAGCCGGCTCCTCTCCAAGTCATGGCCAGGACAATCAAAGGAATGATTAATGCGGTTGACCCTTTCCAAGGCTGCGTCTGGCCACCGAACGCTTGGATGATGACATTAAACAAATCGGTGGAGGAATCACCATACATCGTGGAGAAAAGGAACACCACCGCAATGCCGCTGATCATGCATGGGAGATAGAGCAAAACACGGAACACACCGCTGAGATGAAAAACCTCAGAAAGCAAAAATCCCAGCAAAACCGGCACCAAATAGCCAATGACCAAGGACCAAAGGATATAAAGGAAGGTGTTGGATAAGGCCTTCAAAAACACCGGATCTTTAAAAATTGCAGTATAGTTGCTAAAGCCAACGAAGTTCGGCTCAAAGTAGTTTTCTTGGAAGCTGAGGATGAAGTTTCGAATCATCGGGTACCAGATGAAGAAAACGAAAAGCAGAAGCGGGACGATCATCAACGCCCAACCGAAAAGGTTGCGTTTCAAAGCGCTACGCCAACGTTTTTTTCTCGTACTGGCACGTTCCATAAAGATTCTTGATTGTTTTATTTGTTCACACCGGCATCAAGTTTTCCTTGTAAGACCGAGGAGGCGGTTGCAAGCAAGGAGGCGCAATTCGCGGTTTCTTTCTGAGAGAAAACCGTTTGAATCGCGGTATCTAAGCTTTCATACATCTCTTGAGCATAATAAGGGACTTCAGCGTGTTTATTCGCTCCAATGGAATCGAAGAACGGGCGATAATCTTCCATCTTCACATTCACATATTCGTTTTCTAAGGCTTTCGCTTTGGTAAGGAAGGCCTCATCTTTCCAAGGCATAATCGAAGGAAGAATCGGCTGATTCTTGCGTTTAGCGACTTCGTATCCTTCTTTTTTGGCGTTGAAGTTAAGCTCGCTAGTATCAGGAGAACGTCCGATATAGGAGAAGAATTTCAAGATGCCTTCGACTTTGGCGTCGCTGACGCCTTTGGTAAAGACAAACGGGGTGCCGCCATAAAGAGAATAATGATGGGTGCCATCTCCAGAAGGCATCGGAAGGAAGGCAAGGTCATCCATGTTGACATCGCCTAATAGCTTGGCGTTTTGCAAAACGTCAGAGCCGACGATCGCGAAAGCGACACGCTCGCCGATGTGGGCATACCAATCGTTATAGACACAAGAAACGGCATCTTGGAGAAGTCCATTGACTTTCATCTCCTTAACCCATTCTAAAGCCGAGACCGCGCCAGGATCATCGAGGTTTGCGACCCACTTGCCACCTTCTTGTTTTTCAAGTTCGGCTCCATAGTTCCAAGCCATGTTGGAGAAGACCCAGCCACCGTTTTTGTTAGCGGAATACATCATGAAACCTTTCACGTTATCTTGGTCCACCAAAGTCTCTGAAATTTCAAAAATCTCTGCAAAAGTCGTCGGATATAGAGGTTTGCCCGCTTCATCAAAAATAGAATATTGGCCATTGATTTCAGGCAATATATCATTGTCGCCGAGGATGCGTTTGTTCATCAACAAGCCTAAGCCATAGCCATCGCGAGGGATGCCATAGAGCTCATTGTCGAAGGTCAACGCGGCTTTCATTTCATCATCCATCTTGGTGTCCCAGCCAAGAGCTTTCACTTGAGGGGTGATGGAACGGATGATCTTTTTCTCCATTAATTTGGATGGCTCAGTGAACCAAGTCTGCCAAACATCAGGAAGACTTCCGGTGGAATATTTTTGCCCTACCGTTTCAGTAGAATAGGTATAAGGCATGCCCTTGATTTCATATTGAGGGTTATCTTGCATGAAGCGATCGGCCCATGCTTGATACATCGCGACATCTTGGGTATCGCTGGCTTCCGGCCAAAAACCAATCTTCAGCACGATTTTTTCGTTTCCACCGCCGCCACAGGCAGCAAGCAAAGGGGCGAGCAATAAAGTCGCACGGAACATGGATTTTTTCATAACGATACTCCTTAAGGATCCTAGGGGGACCAAACGATCCCCCTAGGAAATAATACTCCGGTTATAAGACTAAGAATTCCTGATTATAACCGTTGAGGATGATGCTATATGGGGTGCTAGCAGCAACGCCAGAAGCATCTTCGAGAACGAAGGTGAAGTCAGTGGTGACCGCAGGTCCGTTGAAGTGGAGGTTAAACCAGCTTGCTGCAGGTTCAAAGCCAGATTCAACGAGGCCGACAAAGAAGGTTTCACCTTCGGCCGGGATCACATCGGTCGCATTGACGACACTTCCATCGATGCGTTTCGCAACAAGGCCATTGCCCATGAATTTTGCATGCGCGCCATCAACATTGGAATATTCGACGCGGAAGGTTTCATAGGTAGCAATGCCATCGCCTTTCACCGAGAGCTTGATGGAATCATAAGCGGCATCAACATAGAAATTGCCAAGCCAGGTATAATCTGAGGCTGCAGGTACTTCCATTTGTTTTGGTGCATCAATCAACTTGCGCTCAGAAAGCGGATAGCCTTCGAAGATTTCGTAAACATCGATTTCACCCGCGAAGCCTCCGCATCCAGCGTGGAAGTGAGCAGTGCCTTTGGCAAGGGTATAGCCAGAGTTCAGCAAATCGATGTAGACTTCGTTCCAGCCTGGTCTGAGGATCTCACCGACTTTAATTTCGGTGCCATCGACATAATAGGCTTTGACTTTACCGTCTTTGAAATAGTTTTCAACACCATTATAGTTAAGGCGGAAGGTATCAAGAGTGACCGTTGAGTCACCATAAATCCTAAAGCCAAAGTAAGGGGCTTCAAAATTATCTAGCGCACCGCAATAGACATAGCCTGACGCATCGCCTTGTCCTTGATCAGAAGGAAGCGCATGGCCGTTGCCCTTGAAGAACGGTCTTTCTTCATTCGCGTAGTAGATCGCGTCGATCAAGAGTTCAGAAGCGCCGGTGTAATAGATGTTGAGAAGATCGGTTGCCTCAACGCCGGCAAGCGCCAAGTCGATGACATAATGAGTGAAGCCATTTGCATCAACGTATGGGTTCGCGACTGTGTCATCGCCCATGGTTGGAACGCCTTCTGCTGCTACGGCACTTCTAAGAGGCACTTCGGTGGTACCGAACACAAGACGGAATCCTTGGAGAGTATCTTCCGTCTTCATGACGAGCACCATATATTTTGCGCCACTTAAGACATGGGAAGAACCGATGGTGGCTTCCGCATAATCAGGTTCGGCGACATTGCCTGGCATTCTGAGATATTGGCCATCGGTAGAGATTTGGTCTCCGTGCGCATAAGAGACAAAGCCGTTGATGCCAGCTTCGACATTTGCTGGGAGAGCGGCAGAAGCATCCCAGTCAGAGTTCAAGAAAGGAATCGTGCGGTTGAAATTATCGAAGGTGACCGCTTTGGCGATATCGAGGTGTGGATAGACCAAATTGAGATTTGGTTCTTGGAAGTTGGTGAGGAAGACGCTG
>ONWJ01000154.1 GCA_900321535.1 uncultured Erysipelotrichaceae bacterium | reverse complement strand
ATATGCGACGAATTCCACTCGATGAATTGTGACGGAAAAAGATGGGCAACTTCTTGTTTTGCAATTTTTCTTTATCAAAATGATGTTTTTACTTGCTTTTCGAAAAAATAAGCGTTTAATCCCGCCTTGGTTCTTTTATGATTGCCACCCTGATTATCTCCATCGTTACCTTCGTTGGGATAACTCTATCGATTTTGCTTTTCCCACATATTCGAATCGGGCGTTTCCGATTAGATACCTATTGGGCTATCGCGTTGATCGGGGCAATCTTACTCATCGCCACTTCCTTAGCCCCTATTCAAGAAGTGTGGAGTCAATTAACAAGCCCAAATGAAGTGAATCCACTTAAGATCATCGTCTTGTTTTTCTCGATGACGTTTCTTTCCGTCTTTTTAGATGAGACAGGCCTATTCAGAGTGCTCGCGAAGCTTGCTGCTAAAGAGGCGAAAGACAGCCAATTGTCTTTGTTCTTCATCTTCTATCTGCTGGCTTCTGCTTTGACGGCATTTACTTCTAACGACGTCGTCATTCTTACCTTGACGCCGTTTATCTGCTTCTTCTGCAAGAACACAAAGATTGATCCTCTCCCCTTTTTGATTGCTGAGTTTGCCGCGGCGAACACATGGTCGATGGCGTTGATTATCGGCAATCCTACGAACATCTATTTAGGCACTTCTGCTCACATTAACTTTTTCTCTTATATCAAGGTCATGATTTTGCCTACGCTTGCCGCTGGAGGTGTTGAACTGCTCATCATTTTCCTTTTGTTCAGGAAGAAACTGATGTCGCCACTGACGATTGTTGAAGATGATTTCCATGTTGAGAGCAAAGTCGATCTATGGGTTGGTATCGCCCATCTAGCAGTGTGCTTGATCTTTCTCTCCATCTCTTCTTATCTGCACATCGAGATGTGGGCAGTATCGCTTTCTTGTGCCGTCTCCTTAATGATTTTCATCGTGATTATGCGGTTAGTAACGAAACGACACTGGAACTATATCGGCGATTCTTTAAAGCGCCTCCCATATCAACTTATCCCTTTCTTCCTTTCGATGTTTGTCATCGTTGTTGCCTGGAATGCGCAGGGACTATCTTCCACCGTTTCTCAGTATTTGAGCCAAGGGCCAACCGTCTTTGTTTATGGGGCAACTTCCTACCTCGCTTCTAATGTGATCAACAACATTCCGATGAGTATCTTGTTCTCCAATTTGATGTCCGGTTATACCGGCACTCAATATATCCAAGCAGTGTACGCCACCATCATTGGAAGCAACATCGGAGCCTTCTTAACGCCACTAGGAGCGCTAGCAGGAATCATGTTCTCAAGTCTGCTCATGAAGCATGAGGTCCGCTTTACATTTTTGAAGTTTGTGAAATACGGCGTCGTTGTCTCTGTGCCAACGTTAGCCACCGCATTATTGGTCCTATTTGCAATCGTTTGAAAATCAAAAAACGCTGCAAAAGCCTGTTGGATTAGAAAAAAGAAGGGATTGCGCCCTTCTTTTTTGTTTTGATTTTATTATTCGGCTTTATCACCGATTGCAGCGTTGATCTCGCTGTATTTTTCTTTGTGCTTTAAGAACACGGCAACAAGCTTTGGATCAAAGTGCGTGCCGGATTCGCTCTTAATAATCTCAAACGCTTCTTCGACCGGGATCGGGTTCTTGTAGCAGCGTTTCGAGACCAAGGCATCGAAAACATCTGCGATCGCCATGATGCGAGCAGAAACTGGGATATCGCCTTCTTTCAGTTTGAATGGATATCCTTTGCCATCCCACCGCTCGTGATGGTAAGAGGCAATGTCGCAAGCGAATTTGACCTGTTTTTCATCAGCGATGTCTTTAAGGATTTGCTTAACGATATCTCCACCGCTAGAAGCGTGCTTTTTGATTTCTTCAAATTCCTCAGGCGTGAGTTTGCCAGGCTTACGGAGAATGTAGTCTGGAACCAAAACCTTGCCAACGTCATGCATCGGAGCTAGAAGAGGACACAGTTTAAGGAAATCCTCATTGATGATTTCAGGATATAGTCCTTCTTTGAAGGCGTCTTCTGCCAAAATCTTGACGTAGGCGCTTGTTCTGGCGACGTGTTGCCCGGTTTCAGTGTCGCGACTTTCAATCAAGTTGGCCAAACGCGCGATAATCTGAGCTTGCATCTCCGAGATCTCGGCTTGCTTTTTTAATAGTTCCGCACTGGTATCTTGCTGCACCAAGTCGTTATAGAACACGTAGCAAAGAACTGCGACGATGCCGACAGCAACATAAGCGATATGAATCGAGAAAATGGTCATCGGGATGATGCCAGCCACTAAGGTGATAAGCACCATGACGATGGTCGCGAGATCGCGGTGACGGAACTTCTTACCAGTAAGGATCAAAACGACAAAGATGTAGGCAAGGCTAGCAAAATAGGTGATTTCATAAATCAAGAAGGCAGGTCCGCGATGATAGCCCGCTTCGTCGAAATAGAATACCCAGCCAAACGGAGCGCAGATGATGCCGATGGTAAGACAGAAAGCGAATGCCGCTAAAGCGATTTTGAGTTGGTGCTTCATGCCAAGAGCGCCGGCAAAAAGCATCGCAAAGCAAGGGGCAGTCGCAAATTGAAGAACGGTAAGAATCGTTAATGGGATTCGGAAGATAACCGAATAATAGCCGCAGTGAATCGCATACTCAGCCAAGGCACAGAAAACGATCGCGGAGAAAGTGGCGACGAACCAACCTTTTTGATGTTTATCGAAACCAGAGTAATTTAAAACATGAACGCACATGGCAATCATCAAAATAGAGAGGATTAATGTCGCGGCATCATAGAAATTCATCACGGTACCTCGTAGCGATTACATTTATCATAAAGACTAAACAGCAAAATTTCCAAGAGAAATCTCTTGGAGGTCCAAAATCAAAATCAATCGGGTTCAAAGAATAATCTTCTTTGACTTTAAAACATCGCGCATTTATCATGAGGTCGGGGAAAAGGAATGGATAAAACCACGCGTATA
This sequence comes from uncultured Erysipelotrichaceae bacterium, assembly GCA_900321535.1. Lineage (GTDB taxonomy): Bacteria > Bacillota_I > Bacilli_A > RFN20 > CAG-826 > Alloenteromonas. The sequence goes on along the minus strand of ONWJ01000154.1, from coordinate 50 downwards.
TTAACTTATTTAATAAATCTATCGTTTTTTCTGTATTTCATCATTTTGCT
>ONWJ01000024.1 GCA_900321535.1 uncultured Erysipelotrichaceae bacterium | reverse complement strand
TTTGGAACTGGGTGGAGAGACCGGCAACTGGTGCATCGTTAGGAAAGACGCAGATCTCCGCGATGCGGCTAGAAAAATCGCCTTCTTCAAGATTTGCAATTCCGGCCAAATCTGCATCAACATCAACCAAGTCGCGGTGGCTGAGGAAGTCGCGGACGCCTTCGTCGAAGAGTTAAAGAGAGAAATCGTCCGCCAAATCGGGGAGAAAGCTTATCTCAACCATGAATATCCAAAGCTCATCGGTGCAAAAGCATACGAGGCCATCGCCAAGGAAGCCGAGCAATACCGCGACCGCATCGTTTTCGGCGGGGAAGGCAATATGCTAACGCTGAAATACTCCCCTACCATCATCTATCCAGTCGATGTCAACGAGCCGATTGTCAATCACGAAATCTTCGGGCCACTCCTTCCTATCGTGAAATATAAAGATGCCGAGGTGGATGCTTTGCTAGATATCATCGCAAGAAGAGAGCATGGCCTGGCGTTCTATTTGTTCACGAAAAACAAGAAATGGGCAAAGCAAGTTATGCAGACTCAACAATATGGCGGAGGCTGCGTCAACGAAGTTTGCCTCCATCTCATGGTCAAAGGCGTGCCTTTCAATGGCACCGGCCATTCTGGCATGGGCGCCTACCATGGCGAATGGGGATTCCGCGAATTCACTCATCCATCCACCGTTTTATGGGGCAAAACGAAAGGCAATTTGTCGCTTCGAGAGCACCCCTACAGCGAGAAAAAGAAGAAACTATTCTCCAAATTCCTGAAGTAATTTTGCCTGAAAAACAGTCTGTTTTTAGCCTGAAACAAGAAGATTCAGGCGGGTTTTGCAGTATTTTTTGAAAAATCGAAAAGAATCTGAACCGAGGTCAAAGAAAATTTCGTACACATATGCGCGCAGTTATGATTAAATTATGGGGCATTTTTTAGAGGTAACCCTTATGCATAACATGGTCTATATCCAATCCGGCGGACCGACTTCCGTCATCAACTCCTCTCTTTATGGGGCGTTCAAAGAAGCCATCCGTCACCCAGAGCAAATCGATCACATCTATGGCTCGATCAACGGTATCGAAGGATTGATCGATGGCAAGCTCTTCGATCTCCGCGATGAAAATCCAGAAGACATTGAGCTTCTCATCCAAACCCCGGGGGCAGCCCTTGGCACCACCAGAAGAAAGCTTCCTAAGGACATCAACGACCCAGTTTACAACCAAATCGTTGAGAACCTTCAGAAGTTCTCCATCAAGTACGTCTTCGTCAACGGCGGTAACGACTCGATGGACACCTGCGCCAAGATCTCCACGCTTTGCAACGCCAAGAATCTTGACATCCGCGTCATCGGTGTTCCGAAAACCATCGATAACGACCTCGCTTGCACCGACCATACCTTAGGCTATGCGTCGGCCGCCAAAGTCGTCATCAACTCCATCTATTCCATCGCCAAAGACGCCCTTTGCTACAAGAAAGGCAAAATCCATATCGTCGAAGTCATGGGCCGCAACGCTGGTTGGCTCACCGCTGCTAGTGACCTCGTCCCAGATGATGGCCGTCCTGACCTCATCTATCTCCCAGAGAACCCATTCGACATCGAAGAATTCCTCAAAGACGTCAAAGAAGTTCATGATCGCAAAGGTCTTGGCATCGTCGTCATCTCCGAAGGCTTGAAGTTCGATCGCGGCGAAGCCACTGAAATCGACGGCTTCGGACATGCTCAGCTTTCCGGTGCTGGACAAAAGCTTGCCAACATCGTTGAAGAAAGACTTGGCATCAACGCTCGTGTCGTCGAGCTCTCCTTGATTCAGCGCGCTAACCCATTCCTCCTCTCCCGCAACGACAGAGACGAGGCCATCGAAGTTGGTCAGCTCGCCGTTGAAAGCGCACTCCGCGGCGAATCCGGCAAGATGATCGTTATGAAGCGTGTCTCCAATAAGCCATATATCGCTCGCTTCGAGCTTGTTCCATTAGATATGGTTGCTAATGCCGAACAAACCATCCCACCAGAAATGATGTACGACAAGACCCGCATGTCCGATAAGTTCCGTGAATATCTCCACCCACTCATCGAGGGCAATATCCACTTGAAGTATCGCGGCGGCATCGTCTTGCTCACCAACTTCAAGAAGACGCCGGTCAAACCGTAAACGACAGCATCAAAAAAAGATCTCGGGTTCATCGCCTGAGATCTTTTCGTTATGGGCTTATCTGATTCGGATATGACTCAGCAATTGCCTGCCTAACAAGGCAAGGGAGGTTTCTTCCGAGGACGACGCTGCGGCCTCTTCCGCGGTCTTCTTGGCCAAGAAGGAGCGGAGGACGAGGAAGCCGCCTTCGAAGGTGGTGAGGATGATCAGGAGGACGCCGGCAGCCGGGATGATTATATCGACGATTTTATTATCATAGGTCTTGCGATAGTCATAGAAGATGATGATTGGGATGACGAGCACCATTGGGATGGTTTTGCCAAAGCCCCAGGAGATAACGGTGTTGAGACCCATCTCGATGGTCATTACGGTGGCATTCGGGTCTTGGGTGATCTGCTGCGCAAGTTCTGGCGGGACGGTCGATAAGACGCCGGCGCCGAGGACGATCAAGAGAACGATATCAAGGATGGCGGCGATGAAGATAGAGAGAATCAAAAAGGAACAGAAATGGGCGCGGTTGACGTTGGAGTCTTGGAAAGAATCGAATTCTTCCATCGTCTTGCCTTTCTTCCTGAAGAAGCGTTCGCGGTTTTTCACAAATAGCGCGACGGCAAGGAAGATGATGAAAGCAAGAGGAGGTTTGGTGGTAAGCAACGGATAGACGATCGGAGAAAGGCTAATCACGCCCATGGATGAGGTGATCTTGAGCGCGATGGATCCCAATTCGTAGAGGATCGGGAGAAGCGCAAGAGCGCGGAAGAGATAAATCAACTTGCCTTGGAAGAAATCCTTCGGGCGATAGTTGAGGAAGAAGGTCAGCAAGCAGCAAAGTAATAAGTCAACGAAGATGTTGAAGGAGAAGAAGCCTTCTTTCGCCATGAGGCCGACGATCGCCGAGGCGGTCGAATGCGCATCGGAGCCAAGGCCGATCGCGGAGAGAATCCCCACGACATAATGGAGATAGATGAAGAGGAAGGCGAGGAAGATGCCGATCGCCCCACCCGCATAAAGAATGATGAGCTTGCGGTACCCGTTTTTGGCGACCAGGATCTGCGAGAACGCGGCGATCAAGAATAACGGGGCCGCCAAAGAACCGAGGAACGAGAGAACGTTGGAGGCGCCTTCAAAGCTAGTGGTCTTGTTGAGGCTGTCGGCGAAGGACAAGGCAACGCCGACTTGGGCAAGCACCAAAAGCAGCCAGCCAAGGATCCTAAGATGCCGATACGAGAAGATGCCGCGGAAGCGGATGTCATTCTCCTTGTTGACCAAATGGATGTTTTTTCTTCGCCATACTTTGACGGGCTTATCGGATGATTTATCCATGTTGATTCTCCTAAAACATATTGGGCATTTCAAATTGCCCATTTGGAATGGCCAATGAAAAATGCGCTTATCTTTTTTAATGATACACATCCTCTCGGTTTTGCTCTAGCAAAAAATGCCATTCAAAGAAACGAATGACATTTATCTAGGTTTTGCAGGGTT